>NZ_JBSSAC010000006.1:0-97781 GCF_054058315.1 Thermostichus sp. MS-CIW-40 | reverse complement strand
GGACTCCGTCCCGCTAACGCGATTGGACTCCGTCCCGCTAACGCGATTGGACTCCGTCCCGCTAACGCGATTGGACTCCGTCCCGCTAACGCGATCGGCATCCGCTGCTTCGGTGGCATGTCCATCATGTTCCCGAAAACTTTTGTTACCCTCGAAAAAGGCTACGCCTGCTGGGCAAACAGCTCAGCAGCCTTAGCTGAGCCCTAGTCCGTAGTTAGCAACACCAGCAAGGGATCCCGGTGAGCATGGTTTCCGCACCCTCCAGCCCAGTCCAGCCCTCGATGCCAGAGACGGCATTTCCTCCGCCACCGGATAAAGGCTACACCCGCTGCGCGAACAGCGACCTGGTCATCGAGGATGATGAGCCCGCGGACAGCATTCTCTCCAAAAAGCTGCAGCGCCTGCTCACCAGCGCTCTCTACGCCTCCTTCCAGCCCAAGGCCGAAGACACGGGGGAGCTGATCCCCTTTTTGGCCACGGCCAATGTCGGTCTGTTCTATGCCCTCAAACTGCCTCCCCTGGTGCCCGATGTGATGCTCAGCCTGGAGGTGGCTCCCCCCGCCAGCTTTGAGCGCAAGGAAGATCGCACCTACCTGGTCTGGGAGATGGGTAAGCCGCCGGATGTGGTCATTGAGATTGTCTCCAAGCGCAAAGGGGAAGAGCTGGGCCGCAAACGCAAAGACTATGCCCGCGCCGGCGTCAGCTACTACGCGGTCTACGATCGCACAGCGGGCGTAGCCTCTCCCTTGCGGCAACTAAGGGAACTGCAGGGATCCCCTCTGGCCCTTTTTCAGCGGCGGGGAGGTGAGTTTGTCCCCTTCGCGTCCACATGGCTGGAGGACAAAGGACTCCGTCCCGCTAACGCGAAAGGACTCCGTCCCGCTAACGCGAAAGGACTCCGTCCCGCTAACGCGATCGGGCTGGGCTTAACCCTCTGGCAGCGATCCTTTGAGGTCGTGAATACCGAATGGCTACGCTGGTGTGATCGGGAGGGGCAGGTTTTGCCCACCGGCGAAGAGAAGGCTGCTTTGGAACATCAACGGGCCGAAAGAGAACGCCAACGGGCTGAAGCCCTTTTGGAGCTGCTGCGTTCCCACGGCAAAGGACTCCGTCCCGCTAACGCGAAAGGACTCCGTCCCGCTAACGCGATCGCACCGCCGGCAGCCTGAAAAATCCCGTCCCTAACGGGGCTTCCATTGTCCATTGCCTATCCACTGCCATGTCCACTCTCCCCAGCAGCAGCGAAGTTGCCCAACGGGCCGCCCGCCTGGAAAAAGCCCAACACCTGCGGGAACAAGGGATCCCGCCTTACGCCTATTCTTTTCCTGTTACCCATCTGGCTGCCGAGCTGCAGGAGCAATTTGCCGACCTAGAGCCCGGCGGCGAGCGGGAGGATGTGCAGGTGGCGGTGGCCGGGCGGATCCGGGCGCGGCGGGTCATGGGCAAGCTGGCTTTCTTTACCCTTCAGGATCGCTCCGGCACCATCCAGCTTTACCTGGAGAAGCAACGGCTGACGGAGCATATGGGGGAGTTGGCCTTCAAGAACTTGGACAAGCTCATCGACGTGGGCGATTGGCTGGGGGCCAAGGGCTGCCTCAAGCGCACCGAAAAAGGGGAATTGTCGGTGCGGGTGGACGAGTACCAGGTGCTAACCAAGGCGCTGTTGCCGCTGCCGGACAAGTGGCACGGCCTGCGGGATGTGGAGAAACGCTACCGCCAGCGCTACGTCGATCTCATCGTCAACCCTGAGGTCAAGCAGACCTTGCTCGACCGCGCCCAGATCATCCGCTCCCTGCGGCAGACTCTGGAAGAGCGAGGTTTTGTGGAAATTGAGACGCCAGTGTTGCAGGTGATCCCCGGCGGGGCGGAGGCGCGGCCTTTTGTTACCCACCACAACGCCCTGGATCTGGATCTCTACTTGCGCATTGCCACCGAGCTGCACCTGAAGCGGCTGGTGGTGGGCGGGATCGAGCGAGTCTATGAAATTGGGCGGGTCTTTCGCAACGAAGGCATCTCCACCCGCCACAACCCGGAGTTCACCTCTCTAGAGGCCTATCAAGCCTTCGCCGACTACCACACCATGATGGAGCTGACGGAAACCCTGGTCTGCAACGCCGCCCTGGCGGTGCGGGGATCCCTGCAGCTCACCTACCAAGGGGAAGCCATCGACCTCACCCCTCCCTGGCGACGGGTGACGATGCAGGAGCTGGTGGAGGAGGCCACTGGCATTTTCATCGATGTGGAAAAGGGATGCCCTGAAGAGCTCTTGCCGGCCTTGGCCGCCCAAGGGATCCCCAATCTCTCACCCCAGGACTCCCCCGGCCAGTTGCTGGTCAAAGCCTTTGAGCACTGCTGCGAGAGCCGCCTGCGCCAGCCCACCTTTGTTCTGGACTACCCCCTGGAGGTGTGTCCTCTTACCAAGCCTCACCGCAGCAAACCGGGGTTGGCCGAGCGCTTCGAGCTGTTCATCGTTGGGCGGGAGACGGCCAACGCCTACTCCGAGCTCACCGATCCGGTGGATCAGCGGCAGCGGCTGGAGGCCCAGGCAGCCCTGAAGGCAGCCGGCGATGAAGAGGCCCACTTTCTGGATGAAGACTTCCTCACGGCCTTGGAATACGGCCTACCCCCCACCGGCGGCCTGGGCGTGGGGATCGACCGCTTGGTGATGCTGCTGTGCGACGCTCCCAGCATTCGCGATGTCATTGCCTTTCCGCTGCTGCGGCCCGAGACGGGAGAAGTGGCGGAGGAGGCTTGAGCCGATCCCTCTAACTGTCCATTCAAATCCTATCGATTTCTAAGAGAGGTTGGAGGTGGCCGCGGCGACGGCGCGGAGCCTTTGGGAAGTGTCTCAACCTATTTTGAAATAACTAGCGATAACGTCTTCCAAAAGCCGACCTTCGTACCCTTGCATCTGGAGGGCAGCCTGGAAATCCTGGCAGGCTCTCTGCCAATCCCCAAGGGCAGTCCGGGCCAGGGCGCGGTTGAGGTGGGCCTTGAGGTGGCAGGGATCCCTATCGCTCGCGTCAGCAGTGCAGAGTGTTATGGCTTGGTCGTAGTCGCGGATGGCCGCCGAAAAATCCCCCTGTTGGGCGTAGGCCCAGCCGCGGTTGTTCAAAACCCAGACCCGCTCCTGGGGATCCAGCTCCAGTTGCAGCAGTCGGGTGTAGTCTTCTATCGCTTTGTCCGTCTGTCCCTCGCCATCCCACAGGAGAGCTCGGTGGAGCAAAGCAGAGTGCTCCTGGGGGTTCAAGGCCAGGGCCTGCGTGTAGTCGGCAATGGCCAGCTCAGGGCAATTGGCCTGCCGGTGTAGATCCCCCCGTTGACGGTAGGCCAGGGCAGCATCGGCCACCCCCCAGTTCTGGTCGAGGCTCAGAGCTTGGTTGAGATCCGCCAATGCCGCCTCTTGATCCCCCAAAGCCAGATGCACCCTTGCCCGCAAAGCAAAAGCCTGAGAAGCCTGCGGTTGCTGCTGGATCAGCGCCGTGAAATCGGCCAACGCCCCAGCCAGATCCCCCCTCTCTTGGCGACACAAGCCCCGATACAACAGGGCTTCGGTGACCAGCACTTCTGGATCCCCTGGGCTGGCCAGCTCCAAGACCCGATCCCAATCGGCTATTGCCCCCTCCAGGTTGTGGCGCAGGCGGCGGACTTGGGCCCGCTTCAGGTGGGCCTCCAGATAGAGCTGCCGGGACTGTTCCCCGTCTTGGGCCTCTTCCTGGGTGACTTGGTCGAAGTCGGATTCAGCCTGCGCGTAGTACCCCAGCTCCAAGGACTCCGTCCCGCTGACGCAATCCTGCTCCGCGCGGTTGGTAGGGCCATCGGTGCCGCGCACTGCCAACGTCAACAACAGAGAGCCGCGGGCCAAGCGGGCCATCCTGTGTTGGGGATCCCGCTGCAGCAGACGGTTTAGATCTTGCAAGGCCGCTTCGGTCTGACCCAACTGCTGCAGGGCTTGTCCTCGGTGCCACAGCGCTTCCCTGTGGTCAGGATCCTGCTGCAAAACCCGGCTGAGATCCTGAAGGGCGGCAGCCCAGTTGCCCACCTGCCCATGGGCCATGCCCCGTCGCAGCCAAGCCGTCCAGTCCTGGGGATCCTGCCGCAACACCTCGTCGTAGTCGGCAATTGCTTCTTGCCACCGGCCTAGCCGTCGGCACAACTCAGCTCGCTCTTGGCGCAGATCCCGCCGTTCCGGCTGCAAGCGCACCGCCTCGTTCAACTGCTCCAAGGCCGCCTGCAGATCCCCTGCCTGGATTTGGGCCCGCGCCAGATCTCGGCGGATATCCGCCTCGGCCACTGCCACCCCCAGCGCCAAAGCCTGGTGGTAATCCTGGATGGCCCCCAGCCCATCTCCCAGAGCAGCCCGCACTTGGCCGCGATGGAAATAAGCCAAGCCCGACTGAGGATCCCCTTGCAGGACTTGGTCGAAATCGGCCAACGCCCCCTGCCAATCCCCCAACCGTTGCCGTGCCATACCACGGCGCAGATGGGCATTAACCAGCAGCTCCGGCCCGCGTGGGATCCCAGGCCTCGCCGCCCACTGCAACACCTGCGAGAAGTCCTCACAGGCTGCCGGCCAATCTTCCCGCTCAGCATGGAGTTGGCCGCGGTTGAAGTAGAGCTGAGGGTTCTGCGGATCCCGCTCCAGGGCAGCCGTGTAATCCTGCAGAGCCGCTAGGGGATCCCCCAACAGCCAATGGATTCGCCCGCGGCTGCTGTAGGCACTGGCATCTTGGGGATCCAGAGCGATGGTCTGGCTCAAGTCCGACAAAGCCGCTTCGATGTTGCCCAAGTCCAGGTGGGCAATGCCCCGGTTGAGGTAGGCTTTGGCCATTTGGGGATCCAGCTCCAGGGCGCGGTTGAAGTCTGCCAGAGCGCCGCCGGGATCCCCCAGCCCCTGGCGAGCCAAGCCCCGGCAGAGATAGGCCCGCGACAGGTTGGGATCCAGACGGAGAGCCTGTTCACAATCCGCCAGCGCCGACTCCAGGGCGTTGCTGCTCAGGTAGGCCATGGCCCGCTGCAAGTAGAGATCCGCCTGGGCTGCCGCCTCTGCCTCAGGTAGCTCAGTGGCCTCAGCAGACCGTAGGGATAGGGCCTGAGAAAAGTCTTCAACAGCCCCCTGGGGATCCCCCAACGCTTGCCGGGCCAGGCCCCGGTGGTAATAGGCTTTGCCGTGGCGAGGATCCAACCGCAGCGCTTGGGTGTAGTCCTCGACGGCCCCTTGCAAATCTGACAACTGGACCCGCGCCACTCCCCGGTTGAAGTAGGCTTCCCCGTCCTGAGGGTCCCGCTTGATCACCTCGGAAAAATCGGCTGCTGCCCCCTGCGCATCTCCCAGATGGCCGCGCACCACGCCGCGGTTGAAATAGGCCCGCACATCTTCCGGGTTGAGCTCAATGGCCCGCGAATAATCCTCGATGGCTTGCTGCTGCTGATTCAGTTGCCGGTAAGCATTGCCACGGTTGTAGTAGGCCACCGCCCATTGCGGGTTGAGGCCGAGAGCCTGGGTGTAGTCGGCAACAGCTCCCTCGTAGTCCTCCAGCCGGTAGCGAGCAATACCTCGGTTGAAATAGGCGCGGGCGTCCCCTGCCAGTTGAATGACTTGGGTGTAATCTGCGATGGCCCCTGCCAAGTCCCCACTTTTGTAGCGGGCGCTGCCCCGCTGGCTGTAGGCGCGGCTATTTTGGGGATCCAATTGAATGGCCAACGTACAGTCGGCAATCGCCCCCTGGAAATCCCCTTGGCGGGCTTTCTCCTGTGCGCGGGCCAACAGGCGCGTCACCAAAACCTGATCCACCGAAACATCGCCGAGCGTCGCCTCTTGGGGAAAAGGCAACAGGGGCCGCAGCGCCTCCAACACTTCAGCAGCAGACTGGAAGCGCTCTTGCCAGTGGGGGCAGATCAGGCGATCCAAAATCTCGGCCAGCTCCTCGCTGACCTGAACCAAATCCCGCCAGAGCAGTTGGCCGGTGCGGGGATCGTCCCGGATCTTATGGGGAGGACGACCGATGAGGGCTTGGATGGCCAGCACCCCTACGGAGTACAGGTCGCTGCAGGGCTGGGGCTTGCCGTTGAGCTGTTCGGGCGCCATGTAGCCAACCGAGCCAATCACCGTCGCCAACTGAGTTTGGCCGGGGGCATGGCTGACCAACCGCCCCACTTCCTTGACTGCCCCAAAGTCGATCAACACCAACTTGCCATCGGCATCGCGGCGCATCAAGTTGGCCGGCTTGATATCCCGATGGACGATCTGGTGGGCGTGTACATGGCGCAGGATCTCCAAAATATCCCACAACAGTTTCAAAACCTCGGCCTCGCTCAGCGGCTTGCCCGGGATCAGCTCCTGGCTGAGATCATGCCCGGCAACAAACTCTTGCACCAAGTAAAAATCCTGATCCTGCTCGAAGTGGGCCAAAAGGCGGGGCACTTGGTCGAAGTGGTTGAGCCGGTTGAGAACCTTGGCTTCCCGTTCAAAGAGCTTGCGAGCCGTGGCCAGTGTATAAGGATCCGTGGAGAGGGGGCGAAGGCGCTTGACGACGCAGGGGCTATCGAAGGTGTCTTGATCCACCGCCTTGTAGGTTATGCCAAATCCCCCTTCCCCGAGGGGATGGAGAATGCGATAGCGTCCCCTGAGCACACTTCCCGCTCTGATCTTGTCTTCCATGGCCAAGTCAGTCCCTGAGCGGCGCAGCCTTTTGCCACTGCAAGCTGGCTCGATTCTGCCACAGGCGGACGCCCTTGGGCGGAGCAATCCACAGCTCCTATCCAGGGTCTTTTTCTGCTTTTTCTTTTCGCGATCTTCAATGTCTGTAACAATTCAGTCAGAGAGAAACCGCGATCTGACCTCGCCGCTCTTCAAAATCGCTGATCAGCAGTCTCACCTCGATCTGCCATTCCCCCGCCAGGGCCAGAGGCACATTTTCCACCACAAATTGGCCAGGCCCATCCGGCGCTACAGTGCGGCGTAGAGGGGGGATCCCCTGTTCTGGCAGGGAAAACCCAAGGGTCAATTCCTGGGCCGGGACTCCCTTCACCTCAGCCCGAATTTGATTTTCCCCAGGACGACAGGGCAGAATCCTCAGGTGCAGGCTGCCTTCCGGCCAGTTCAAGCTCTCTTCACAACTGGTCTGCCAACCTGATTCCAGGGGGGATCCCATGCCCTGCCTTCCATTACTGGGAGGAGCCTGGGCCACCAGGAAGCTGGTCAAGGCCAGCACCAGCATCAGCCCCACCAACTCCAGGCGGACGATCCGGCGCAGCGACCGGCCCACCGTCTGCCCACCCTGCTGCAATGCCGGCACCAGCCGAAACTTGTTGTGGGCGCCCAACCCCACCATCATCAGCACCAGCAGCAGCTTGGCCCAGAGATACTGCCCATACGGATGATCCCAGTCCCAGCCGCGGTGGATCCCACCCATCCCCACCCCCGCCAGGATAAGCCCCGGTACCGCCCAGGTGGCCACGTCAGAAAACCGTTGGATGATGCCTACAGATGGGTAGAGAGCAGATTCCTTGCCCAGCAGGCGCTCCAGCCCCCACAACCCTCCCAACCAGAAAGCTGAACCGGCCAGATGCAGCCCCAGCAGCGCCATTGTCCCCATCGGATGCTCACTGGTGAGAGCATGGCCAATGGGCAAAAAGGAGCCGAGCACCAACACCGACCCCATACCGCTGGCCCAGACGGCACCTCCCTCACAGGCCCAGATCAGGATCCCTAGCCCCACCAGCCGCAGCCCTGTACCCCAACCGTAGGGAGAAAGCATCACACGCAGCAGCTCTCGCCCATTAAAGTAAGGGTAGAGCTGGGCCAAATGCAGACTGAAGGCCACCACGGTCAAGCTGAGGGTGATCCAAGCTGTCGCAAAAGCCCAAGATAAGGGCTCCGCCCCGCTGACGCGATCAGAATCGGCGAAACTGCTCCGCTGCCCCCGCAACAGTCGCCACCAGCCCAGCACCCCCACCACAAAGAGGCTGCCCAAGTAGATCCCCCAGCGTACCCCCACCAGCGGCCAGTACAAGGGATCCCTTCCTTGAAGCTGGGTCGCCCTCACCGTCTGAACTCGCTCCGGATCCGCTCCCACCAGGAAAACAAACGAACCGCTTACCGGATGAGAATCGGCAGAAATGGCCCGCCAGCTGACAATGTAAACCCCCTCTGGGATCTCCTGGGGCAGATCCCCCTGCGGCGCGTTGCCGGTGCTCACCACGTTTTCCAAAGCTAGCGCCCGTCCGCTGCTACCCAAAACCTGGAGTTGCGTGATCCGCACCGGCTCATTGAAAACAAGCCGCACCTGTGTCGGCGCTTCCTGCAGCACCGCCCCATCCTCCGGGAAGGTGGAGAGCAAGCTGGCATGGGCAAAAGCGGGCGGGATCCCGGCCACCCACAGCAAGGCGCAGAGGATCCCAGACCAAATCCAAGCAAAACCCCTTTTGGGATGAAACATGCTCCTAAGCAGACCGCTTAGCGGGTACCGTGTCCATGGCCGTGCCCATGGCCTTGACCGTGACCCTGTCCACTGTCTCCACCTGTCAGCTTCAGCAGCGGAGCCGGCTCCGGCAAACTGTTGGGATCCTCGCCAGGCTGAGCCACCTGAATCCAGCGGTACATGCCCTGCTCGCACTCCTGAATCACTGGGATGGGGATGACCTCGCCGGGCCGATCCGGCAGCTTGGCGCGGATGCTGAACTCATCCATGAACTCATCGGGCAGCGAGCCGCCGCTCCAGATCACCTCGGCAACCGTTTCGGTAATCATCTTCCCATGCGACTCATAGGGGGTCTCCAGCGGCTTTTTGACCGTCTCGATTTTCCACAGGGGATGCACCATCGGCTTCACAGAGACGAATCCCTCTGGGATCTGCACCCGCAGGCGAACGGTCGGGGATCCATCGCAGCCATGGGGCACCCGAAAGGTGAGCTTGGCATAGCTGCCCGCCGTGGCCTCTTTGGGATGGACGGTGACATGGGCCCAGGCAGAAGAAAGGGGCAAACAACTCATTCCCAGGGCCAGCAGAGATTTCTTGGCCAGGGTCAAGTAACTTTGCAGACTGAACACTCGCAGATGCTCCTTACAAACCTGTAGAGAAAGAGAAAAATGCAGTGTTTGTTTGTCAAAACCTAGGGATGGTGATGGGATCCGTGGGATTCCGTTACGCTCATGCTGTGCTGTCCCCAACTGGAGAGGCCCATCGACACCAGGCCGGCACTGGCCAAGCCCATCGACACCAGCCCGAAGGAGAGCGCCCCCATAGCCACTAGGCCAATGGAGAGGATGCCGTGGGTCACCACGCCGATGGCCACTACCCCATGGGCAGAAATGCCCACCGCCACCAAGCCATGGGCTCCCACGCCAACCGACAGGATTTTGCGGCGGGATCCCTGTCCTTCACATCCCTGCTCGTGAGGCAGCCGCTCCACTGGTCTCCCCTGGAGCAGGGCTGGATCTTGAGTCTTCTCTTTGGACACTAGCCTCTGCTCCAGTTGTGCTCAGCGCGATCCAAAACGTAGGCCGCCACCGCCTCGATCTCCTCCGGCTTGAGAATCTTGGCAAAAGCCGGCATGGCCCCTTTGCCGTTTCTCACTTGGGCCTGGATCAGCTCAGGGGTGTCTACGTGGTACTCATGAAGAGCCGCCAGAGAAAGGTTTTTCGCTGCCACCAAAGTGTTGCGCCCGTTCAAGTGACAACCCACACATTTGGCCTGAAAGACCTTGGCTCCCAAGGCCAAATCCGGCTCGGCAGAAGCCGCTTGCGGGCTCAAAAAGAGGGCAGAGACTGCCAACAAAAGCCCTATAAAAAGGTTGATCATTCGCATTTTCATCTCAGGGACTGACCGAAAACTAGCCTTTAAGGCCCGCCCATTATCCCAAGCCCGTTGGGCCAGGTCAAAAGACAGCCTGTCGAGTTTCCCCCGGCTACTATAAGGTCAGGATCCCCCGAAGCCATGAGCGGTCTGCCCCCCGATTTCATTCAGTTGGTGCGCCAAAAGGCCGACCTCGTGGAAGTGGTGGCCGAAAAAGTGGTGCTGCGCAAGCAGGGAAAGAACTTCGTTGGGCTTTGCCCTTTCCACAACGACCACAAACCCAGTTTTCAGGTCAGCCCCAGCAAGCAGATCTACAAGTGCTTCTCCTGCGGGGCAGGGGGAGATGTGCTGCGCTTTGTCATGCAGACCGAGCATCTCTCCTTTGCTGAGGCCGTGCGCCACTTGGCGCGGCGATACCACATCCCTCTGCCCACCCGCAATCCCGAGGCGCAGCCCTTGGGATCCCTTGATGAGCGGGAACTCTCCCACCGGGAAAAGCTGCTGGAGATTTTGGCCATGGCCGCCGATTTTTATCAGCATGCCCTCCGCTCCCAGGTGGGAGCTGCCGCCCGCCAGTACCTGCACAGCCGCCACCTGAGCGAAGAAACTTTGCAAAAATTTCAAATCGGCTTTGCTCCCCCCGGCTGGCAATCTCTCTACGAATACTTGGTCAACCACAAGCGCCAACCGGTCAAACTTTTAGAAGAGGCTGGATTGCTGGTTCCCCGCCAGCAGGGATCCGGCCACTACGACCGCTTTCGCAACCGGATCATGCTGCCCATTTTCGATGTGCAGGGGCGGGTGATCGGGTTTGCCGGCAGAGCCTTGGGGGAGTCAGGACAGCCCAAGTACCTCAACTCTCCAGAAACAGAGCTCTTCAACAAAAGCCAGGTGGTCTATGGCCTCAACTTTGCCCGCGATGCCATTGCCAAGGCCGATCAAGTCCTGGTGGTGGAAGGCTATTTCGATGTCATCGCCCTGCATCAGGCGGGGGTTGCCTATGCCGTAGCCGCTATGGGCACTGCTTTGACGCCCCACCAGGTGAAGACCCTGCTGCGCTACACCCAGTCGAAGCGGCTGATCCTCAATTTTGATGCGGATCGGGCCGGTTTGAACGCCGCCAACCGAGCCATTGAAGCCGTTGAAGAACAAGCGCGGCGCGGAGAAATTGAGCTGCGCATTCTCACCCTTCCTGAGGGCAAAGATGCCGACGAGTTTTTGCGGGAGTACAAGAGCTCGGCCCCGCCGACGCGAGCGGTTTCTGAACTGCAAACCCTGATCGAGCAAGCTCCCCTGTGGCTGGATTGGCGAATTGAACAGGTGTTGGCCGGTCGGGATCTGAGCCGAGCCACCGATTTTCAGCAGGCCCGTCAAGCCCTTGTGCAACTGCTGGCCGGTTTGGGTGGACAATGGCGCTCTTTGTATTTGCACAAAGTGGCAGAATTGCTCAGCCGCGGCAACGGTCGCCTCAGTCGAGATTTGGAAGAAGACCTGCGCCGAGCCGTGCGGCAGTACCGCTGGGCCAAACCCCAGCAACCTTCCCTCAATAAGGGATCCAAACTCTTGCAGTCGGAGTCCCATCTTTTGCAGATTTTTCTGCATTTTGGCGAGTATCGCCGCGAAATTCGGCAAACTTTGCTGGAGCGAGAGCTGCAATTTAGTTTTCGCCCCCACCGGGAGCTGTGGCAGCGGATCTTGGAACTGATCTCGGCACAGCCGGAGCTGGAAGAGCAAGAAGAGACGTTGCTGACGGCTTTGCGCACCCTCTGTGCCCAAGATGAGCAGCTCAACGAGCGCCTCAGCCATCTGCTCTGGTTGGACGAAAATACCCGCGTAGCCCTGATGCGTCCACGGATGGTGGTGCGGGCCGCCATTGCCAACATGGAGCTGGAAATTCGCCAGAAGCGCTACCGCTACTGGACCCAACTGTGGGATCAAGCCTTTTCCGAAGGCAACACTGCCCTGGCCGCCCAGTACCAGGCCAGCATCCAGCAGGAATACCAAGCGATTCAGGCGCTGCAGCGGCAGGTGCAACTGAGCCTGGAAGACATGTCGGAAACCCCACTGGCCGAAGATTTATAGTCATTTCGATTCAAACTAGGACACTAAACCCATAACCCAATACGGGGCCAGAAGGCTTCCCTCAATAGCCCAGGCGTCTCACCCTAAACTGAACAGCACTCTAAACTGAACGACTGTAGTGGCTGATGGACGGCCTGTTGCTGCTCAAAAGGGCTTCGCTCCCCTAGCGCGAGATCAGCTCCGCTTGCAACCGCTCCCGGGCCACCCGCAAAGCCTCTGGCAATTGTTCCGGCTGTTTGCCCCCAGCTTGGGCCAAGTTGGGCCGTCCGCCACCACCGCCCCCAGTCAGTTTGGCGATCTCGCCGATGAAGGATCCCGCCTTCAGGCCAAGTTGCTGCACAGCAGGGCTAAAGGCAGCCACCAGGCTGACCTTGCCGGCTTCCGGCACCGATCCCAGCACCACTGCCCCTTCCCCCAGCTTGTGGAGCAGATGCTCGGCAGCGGTTTTGAGGGCCTCAGGGGTGGTGGATCCCAGCTCGGCCACCAGCACCTTGAGATCTCCGACGGCAACCGCCTGGGCCAGCAAACGTTCGGCCTGCACCAAGGCCAACTGGCTGCGCACCTCCTCCAGCTCCTTCTGAGCAGCTTTCAGCTCCGCCTGTAGGGCGGCAACCCGCTCCGGCAGTTCCTGGGGCTTGGCTTTGAATTGGGCGCTCAGCTCCCGCACCACCCTGTCCCGCTCGTTCAGGTATTCCAGCACAGCCGGCCCGGCCACGGCCTCGATGCGACGGATCCCAGCAGCCACCCCGGTCTCGGCGATGATCTTGAACAGGCCAATCTCGGCGGTGTTGTTGACGTGGGTGCCGCCACACAGCTCCATCGACACCCCCGGAAAGTCGATTACCCGCACCTCGGCGCCGTATTTTTCCCCGAACATGGCCACGGCACCTCTGGCTTTGGCTTCGGCCAGGGGCATGATCGCCACCTGAGCAGCATGGGCCTCGGCAATCCAGGTGTTCACCAAGTTCTCGATCTGTTCCAGCTCCTCAGGGGTGACTGGCCGGGATAGGGTGAAATCAAAGCGCAGCCGGTCAAAAGCCACCAGGGATCCCGCCTGACCAATCGAGGGATCGACAATTCTTTTCAGGGCCGCCTGCAGCAGGTGGGTGGCGGTGTGGTGGGCTTGGGCGCGCCGCCGACAGGCCAGGTCGATTTGGGCTTGGACGGGATCCCCCACCCGCAGGATCCCGCGTTCCACACGGCCAAAGTGAACGAACAGATCCCCTTGCTTTTGCACATCTTCAATCCGCACCAGCAGGCCGTCCCCAGAAAGGTAGCCCCGGTCGCCAATTTGCCCGCCGGACTCGGCGTAGAAGGGCGTGCGATCCAAAACGACCTGCACTGCCTGCCCTGCCTCCACTTGGGGCACCGATTTCCCCTCGACCAACAGGGCCTCGACCACGCCGCGGGCAGAAGATTGGCTGTACCCCAAAAACTCCGTTTGGCTGAGGAAATCCGCCAGCTCGTCCAGGGATCCCTGGGCCGTGAGATCGATGGTTTGGTGGGCGGCGCGGGCCCGCTGCCGCTGTTTCTCCATTTCTTGTTCAAAGCCCTCCAGATCCACACTGAAGCCGTGTTCTTGGGCGATTTCTTGGGTCAGCTCCAGCGGAAAACCGTAGGTATCGAAGAGCTTGAAGGCGTCGGCGCCGGAGATCTGCTTTGGCGAGCTGCTGTCACGGCGGGAAGATTCGACGGCAGTAAACAAATCCAGCAGCAGCCGTTCCCCCCGCTCCAGGGTTTTGAGAAACTGCTCTTCCTCCCGTTGCAGCTCGGTCTTGATCAGGGTTTCTCGCTCCCGCACCTGAGGATAGGCAGCCTCGGCCAACTGAATCGCGGTCTCGATCACCGGGATGGTGAAAGGCTCGCCGATCCCCAGCAACCGACCGTGGCGCACCATTCGCCGGATCAGCCGCCGCAGCACATAGCCCCGATCCACATTGGAAGGAAGCACCCCATCGGCAATCAAATGCATCACTGCCCGCGCGTGATCCCCGATCACCTTCAGGGAGATTTGCTGCTCCGGGTCGGCCTTGGAGTAGTTCAGCCCGGCGATCCCAGCCGCCGTTTGAATGATGGGAAAGATCAAGTCCGTCTCGTAGTTGTTGGGCACCCCCTGCAACACTTGGGCCAACCGCTCCAACCCCAGGCCGGTGTCGATGTTTTGCTTGGCCAGCGGCATCAGGTGACCTTCGCTATCCCGGTTCAGCTCCATGAACACCAGGTTGTAGATCTCCAGAAAGCGGGAGTCATCCTCCAAATCGATCCGCTCATCCCCCAGCTCCGGCTTGAAGTCGTAGTAAATCTCAGAACAAGGGCCACAGGGGCCGGTGGGGCCGGCAGCCCAGAAATTATCCGCCTCTCCCATGCGCTGGATGCGGTGGGCCGGGATCCCTACCTCATCTCGCCAGAGGGCAAAAGCCTCCTCATCTTCGCGAAAGACGCTCACCACCAGCCGTTCCGGGGGCAGGCCGAACACCTCCGTCACCAGCTCCCAGGCCCAGGCAATGGCCTCTTTTTTGAAGTAGTCGCCAAAGCTGAAGTTGCCCAGCATCTCGAAGAAGGTGTGGTGGCGCGCCGTTCGGCCCACGTTCTCGATGTCGTTGGTGCGCACACATTTCTGGGCCGTTGTAACCCGTGGGTACTCCGGATCCCGTTGCCCCAGGAAAATGGGCTTAAAGGGCAACATGCCGGCAATGGTCAGCAGCACCGTCGGATCTTCGGGCACCAAGGAGGCGCTGGGCAACACCTGGTGGCCCCGCTGGGCGTAGAAGTCCAGAAAAGTTTGCCGAATGGCGGCACCGGAAAGCGCTGGAAACATGACAGGCGAAGATGGCTGTATTCATCGAAGATGGCTGTATTCATCAATTCTAAGTTTTCCCTCTGCAGGGCAGTCCAGCCCTTGTTGTTCTCCTCTGTTCCACCAAACCCCATCCGCCGAAAACCTAAGCGATTTGTCCGATGAACCTCAGGGCGGGCAGACGCTAAGATCAGCCTATCTGAGGCAGTTGTGCAAGATTTGTTTCTTCTTGGTCTAACCTGTATGTATCTCTCACAACTTGCCTGCCAACTTCTTGGCTCCGTCTCGGTTGTCCGGATCGCCAGCCGGTAACCCCAAACTGGTATGCTCACTTGCTACTGCCTTAACCCTGCCTGTTTGCACCCGGAAAACCCGGCGGATGCCTCTACCTGTGCCTCTTGTGGCCATCCCCTCCTGCTGCGCAATCGCTACCGGGCCTTCAAGCGCATCGGCCAGGGGGGATTTGGCTCTACCTTTTTGGCGCGGGATGAGGACATGCCCTCCAAACCTTGGCGGGTGATCAAGCAGTTGCGCCCGGTCGAGGGATCCCCGCAACTGGCCAAGCTGGCGGAGGAGCTCTTCAATCGCGAGGCCCAAGTGTTGGAGCGCCTGGGCGAACATTCGCAGATCCCCAAGCTCTACGCCCACTTTCAGGAAGGCGGCAAGTTCTACTTGGTGCAGGAATTTATCCAGGGCACCACCCTCTCGCAAGAAATGCGTCGCAATGGGCCCTTTTCCGAAGAACAAACCCGGCAGGTGATGCAGGAGGTGCTGCTGATCCTCAGCTATGTCCACAGCCAAAACACGGTTCACCGAGACATTAAACCCGCCAACCTGATTCGTCGCAAAGAAGATGGTCGATTGGTGCTGATCGACTTTGGGGCCGTCAAGCAGCTCGGCCCGGGCCAGGATTCGGCAGAAGAGGCGACGGCCATTCGCTCGCTGGGCTTTTCTCCCCCAGAGCAAGTAGCCGGCCAGGCGGTCGGTCCCTCTAGCGATCTCTATGCCTTGGCGGCTACCTGCATCAACTTGATGACGTTGGAATCTCCGGCCAAGTTTTATAACCATGAAACGGGACAGTGGGATTGGTCGGATTGCCTGCAGCTCAGCCCGGAATTCGACGCCATTTTGCACCGCATGTTGCAGCCGGCCATCAATCAGCGCTTTGCCACCGCCACCGAGGTCTTGCGGGCGTTGCAAGGGATCCCGGTGGAAGAGGCAGGCGGCCCGATCTCTCAGCCGATTGTGTTGCCCAGCTCTCCCCTGTCTGCCAATCCCAGCACATCGGTGATCTCCGGCTACTGGGCCAAGCGCCGCTCGGGTGATTTCGTGCCCACACCCCTACCTCAGTTCACTGCAGGGGGAATGACAGCCAGCAGCCCGCTATCCATCCCCTCTGAGTGGGGGAGCACCACCGGTTTTACCCAACTGGGCCGAGCCAGCAGCATCACAGGCGGCGGACGGATCAAGCCGGCTACCCCACCGCGGATCCCTTCCATGGCGGGGGCCGATCTACGGGGCAAGTCCTTTGCCAACCAAAACCTAGCCGGCTATGATTTGCGCCAGGCCGATCTGCGGGGGGCCGATTTCTCAGGGGCCAACTTGCAGGGGGCGGATCTGCGCGGGATCCTCTTCAACACCCCTCAACCCCATTGGCTACGGGTTTTGAGCCAACTGTCTGGATCGGCCAAAACATTGGGAGGGATCCTGACAGGCTTGGGGGGGCTGCTGGGCTCAGGGATCCTGGCCTTTTTGCTTGTCCGCCTGACCACGGGCAATTTGGTTTATGCTTTAGGAGCGGCTGGGATCGCCTTGGTGGTGGCCAGCTCGGTGATCTGGTCGATGGCCGGCAGGGTTCGTTTGGCTCGATACCCAGAAGAAAAGAGCAAGCGCTTTACCAACTTTTGCAAAGCGGATCTACGGGGGGCGCGGATGGACGAGAAGCTACGGAAGTTTGCCCGCCGACAGGGAGCCATCTTGAGTTGACGCAGGGCGGATTGCGGATCTGGCGGATCTGGAATTTTGCGTTGCGATCTTTAACTTTAATAGTTTTAATAGTTTTATAGTTGTTTCAGGTTAGGATGAGACGCCTGGGCTACTGATCGAGCAAGCGGGACGGAGTCCTTAGAAAAGCCTTCTGGCCCTCCGCATTCAACGCTTTGTCCTAGTTTGAATCGAAATGACCACAAAACCATAAAAGAGAAAAGTTCAAGAGCTCAAGCCATTGAAGGGGGTGGAGAGGCCCATCTGCGAAGAGACCGGTTGACCTGTTCCGTCAGAGCTCGGCAGGCTACGGTTTTGCCCTGTTGCCGATCCCCAGCTTGGTCGTAAAAGACGATGCCATCGGCCCGAGAAAGGCCCAACGCCAAGAACAACAGCTCCAAGACCCCAAAAGAAGCGGTCTCCAGCTCCGGCGCTCGATCCTTAAGCTCTGCCAGCGTGGTGTGGGCATCTTCCAGGTGGCCGAAGGCCGGGATCCACAGATGAGTTGCCGGCTCGGATCCCTCTGAGGATGAGTCGCCAGCAGCAGGATCCTCGACCACCCGCACCGTCAGCCAGCCGCCATCGGGGTAGCGCAAGGTGGTGTATTGCAGGTGATCCAGGTGTTGGGCCACCTGAGTGAGCACATCCGCCACCTGTTGCATCGCCGCCGTTGGGATCCCATTTTGCGGAGCGGTATCCACAAGGGTTGCGGCCTGTGCTGCCAAACTAACCACCATGATTGACAACAATCCTCGTCCACATCCAGAATAGATATTCGCAGCGATTGGGGCTGTAGTTCAATTGGTTAGAGCACCGCCCTGTCACGGCGGAAGTTGCGGGTTCGAGCCCCGTCAGCCCCGTACTCCTAAAACACTCTAGCTTAGTCGCTCTCCTGCAGCCTCATATCTCCAGACTGATCTGATTTCTGATGGAGACTGCTGCGCAACGCGGTTGGCCTGGGGTTTAAGCTTCGGCGGTGGGGCCACTCTAAAATGGGGCTTAGTCCAGGGGAAAAACCATGCAGTATCGCAGATTTGGGCGTACCGAGCTGTCTATGCCCGTGCTGAGCTGTGGTGGCATGCGCTATCAACACAGTTGGCAAGATACTCCTTGGTCAGGGATCCCAGCGGCAAGCCAGCAGAACCTGGAGGCGACGATTCGCCGGGCCTTGGAGGTGGGCATCAACCACATCGAAACTGCCCGCGGCTATGGCACTTCTGAAATGCAGTTGGGCCGCATTTTGCCGCTCTTTCCCCGGCAAGATCTGATTGTGCAGACGAAAATTGGCCCCAGCGCCGACCCGCAGCAGTTCCTGGCCAAGTTCGAGCAATCGATGAGCTACTTGAACCTCGATTATGTGGATCTGCTGGCCATCCACGGGTTGAATACCTGGGAAGACTTGGAGCACAGCCTGCGTCCAGGGGGGTGTCTGGAGGTGTGTCAGCGCCTAGTACGGCAGGGACGGGTGCGTTTCGTTGGCTTCTCCACCCATGGGCCAACGGAGTTGATCGTGGAAGCCATACGGTCAGGGGGCTTCGATTACGTCAACCTGCACTGGTATTTTGTCAACCAGACCAACTGGCCTGCCATTGAGGCCGCTGCTCAGCAGGATATGGGGGTATTCATCATCAGTCCCTCGGATAAGGGGGGCAGGCTTTACGATCCGCCCGCCAAGCTGGTGCAGTTGTGCCAACCCCTCAGCCCGATGGTCTTCAACGACCTGTTCTGTCTGTCCCATCCCCAGGTTCACACCCTCAGCATTGGGGCAGCTCGGCCCAGCGATTTTGATGAGCACCTGCGGGCGGTGGAGCTGTTGGATCGGGCTGATGAGCTGTTGCCGCCGATCCTGGCCCGCCTAGAGCAAGCTTTGATCGAGAAGGTGGGAGAGCACTACGCCAAAACTTGGCACCAGGGCCTGCCTCGCTACGACCAAACCCCCGGACAAGTGAATATCCCGTTCATTCTGCTGCTGCGCAATTTGGTCTTGGCCTATGACTTGGTGGACTATGCCAAGAGCCGTTACAACCTGTTGGGCAATGCCGGCAGTTGGCTCCCCGGCCAGCGGGCAGACAAAGTGGATGCCGAAGCCCTGCGACCTTATCTTATCCACAGCCCCCACCGCGACCGGATCCCGGCTTTGTTGCAAGAAGCCCATCGCCTGCTCTCTGGAGCTGAGGTGAAGCGCCTATCTCAGAGCTAGCTTGCTCAGGGATCCCCCCGTTTGACGGTCGAGATCCGGTGGAGAAGATGATATGGCAAGGTTTACTCTTTAACCGCAGGAAAAAAAGAGTTGTCAGCTCCCGCCAGCGGCTCCTTATCTCATTTGGGTAGCTCGTGTTAGAGTCTGAGCACTTTCGGCTATCTGAGCATGCGTTGAGACGGCTGCAGCAGCGACAAGAGATCGCAAGCCAGTGGATCGAGAGAGTTCTGAGCTGCCCTGACTACGTACAAGTGGATCCCAAAGATCCTCAGCTCAAGCAAGCCTATGGTCGAATTCCGGAGTACGGCAATCGCCTCCTGAAGATTGTTTACGATGAATCAACGGATCCTTGGACAGTGGTGGCTATCTTTTTTGATCGAACAATGGGGAAAAAGCTGCCATGAGACCTTTCATCGAGTTTGATCCTGATGTGGGTGCTGGATATATTCGTTTGACAACAGCTCAAGTCCAAAGCTCGGAGGAGATTGCCCCTGGGGTTGTTTTGGATTTCGACAAGGAAAATCAACTGGTTGGAGTTGAGGTTCTCTCTGTTCATCGACAAATGGATAGCGACATTAAAACGCTTCCGCAAGAGATTCAAGACTACATCGTTTTATTGAGAAACTCCGTGTTGCAAGAACAGTTACTGAGTTAGATGAGAGTCTGGCAACACTAGCCCCACCGCATCTGTAGACGCAAGAGGAGTACCATTGCGATGGCCAGCCTTTTACTGTGGCCTGTTTGGCATGGTTGTAGGTGATTGAGATAACAGTCGCCGACCTTTCGGATTGCCAACGGATGTGCCGTCACTTTTATCGGATAGGCCGCACTCTCTTGGATCTGGACGCTGCCAAAACCGTTCGGGATCAACCCACCTGGTTTGAGGCTCCATCTTAAGGTCAGGGGCAGGAACCTGTTTGCCAGCAGCCTCAATCCCCTTGGACAGAGTGCTCTCAGCCACCCAACCCCATCGCTTCAATTTGATGAATGTAGTCGGGGGGAAGCCCATGCTCTCGTGCCCCCTTCAAGATTCCTTGAAGATATCCCTCGCTTGGGATCAATGAATCATCAATGAATGAATCTCCCGCCACGTAAGTCATTGCTTCGATCACTTCACCCTCATCGCTTCGAACCTGAACCTGCTGGCGACGGTAATGACCTCCCGGAATTCCTTCATACCGATCCATCCTCTCCAGCCTGTCCGAGCTGCACAGATAGGCAACTCCCCACACAACCCCAGAGGGATCCCGGACAATGTTGGCCTTGCCGGTTCCATCGTTGCCGCGCTTGTTGAACGTCAGGCGGTATCCCTGCAAACGAGCACGCCTAGCTTCCTTGAAATCAACAGCACGGTGTCCCATCTGCTGGGCATCTAGGTTACTTCCGTATGCAAAATACCACTGCTCACTCATCTCTAGTTCCCTTGGTGTCGGGTGAACCCGCCTACCCAGAATTACACTGAGATATTGAGCACATTAGCATCACGGGATCCCGCCCCTCCATGAGCTACTTGGTTATCGACACCGAGGGCAACCCCAACCTCAAAGAAATCGCCCTTATCGACAGCAGCGGCCAGCTCATCTACCACGCCTACACCCAAGAATACTCGCCCCACCACCCCCAGCCCAAGCCCCTGACCCAGATCGTTGCGGATCTACAGCGCTTGACACAAGGTAAAACCCTTGTTTTCCACCATGCAGATCACGACCTAAAAATCCTTAAACAAGCCTTTGACCAAGTTAACCAAGATTGGCTTCCTAACCCCATCTTCTGTACTTGGTCAGCCGCCAAGCAATGTTTTCCCAACCTCGCCGGTTACGGACTCGAGTACCTGAGCAAACATCTTGGGATCCAACTGGAGAGCGGTTACTTCAACTCCAAACTGGCCCACGACGCCAGCTACGATGCCCTCTTTACCTACCACCTCTATCGCCACCTCACCCACGCTCAGCTCAAAGCCCAGAATGTTCCCAATCCTTTCGCCAACAGCAGAGTTGACAATCCCTTTCAGCATTATCCCGACGAGACCACCATCTATCAGCCTCAGTACCAGCAGCTCACTGCCACCCTACAGGACATCCAACGGGATCCCAACCACCAGAGCCGAGGGGTTGTCTTACTGGGAGAACCTGGATCCGGCAAGACCCACCTGATCATGCGGGTGGCCCAAAACCTCCTGCGCCACAACCGTCTCCTGTTTATCCCTCAGCCCACCCATCCCGACAACATCTACCACCACATCTACAGCCACACCCTGGAATCCCTGCGCGAACGGGTAGATGCCCATCACCACACCCAGCTCGACTACTTGATTGCCAAGAGCTTTGTGGAAATCTTGAAAACCTTCCCCCAAACCTCAAAAACTGAAGAGCTTCTCTCCCTTCTCACGGCGGATCCCCTCAACCTCTTTCATCGCCTGGGAGCAGAAGGCACCGAGCGTCGTCGTCAGCAATGGCAAGCCATTGAAAAACTGGTTCTGCGCTGGTGGGCAGAGCAAAACTTCCTTACCGGTTCCACCGAAAACATTCTCAAGGGCATCATCAAATACTGCAGCTACAGGGATCCCAACCGCCGTCACCAGATCATCCGCTGGCTCAGCGGTACCGACCTGGATCCTGAAGAAACCAACTTGATTGGGTTGCCCCCTTGGAGTGCAGATCTGGATCGCAACACCTTTGCCCTAGAAGGGATGAAAGTCATCGGCAGGCTTTCGCTGCTTGACCAGCCCCTGATCATTGTCTTCGACCAATTGGAGGCTCTGGGCCGAGAGGAAAATCGAGATATCCTTCTCAACTTTGGCGATGCTCTAAAAGAGCTTTTTACCCGTATTCCCAACAGTTTGTTTGTCCTTAATTTGTTTCCTGATCGTTGGCAACATTTCCAAACCCAATTTGACCGGGCTACCGTCGATCGCCTCTCCCAAACCGTCCTCTCCCTAGATCTCCCCTCTCTTCCCCAGCTTCAAGCCCTTCTCCAGAGCCGCCTGCCTTCAGGGATCCACCTCCAAGCTCTCTTTACCGCCGATGACCTAAGCGATATTCTTGGTCAACCCTCCATCCGGGCCATTCTCAACCGGGCCTCAGCCTACTATCGCCACTACATCAACGGGATCCCTCTCCCCCCACGGGTACAAGCTCTGCCCACTGCCAGCGACCTGCCCGCCCGCGTCCAGCGCCTCGAGACTGAGCTGCAAACCCTCAAACAACTGCTCATCCCCCTTCTGCCTGCCCACGGCCCCTCCATCGTTCTATCTCCACCCCTTCGGGATCCCAGCCGATCTGCCGATCTTGTTGAGACGCTGGATCCCTATCTCCGCACCACTGAGGCTCAGCTCCGCGCCGCCTATCCCCAAGAGGCGATCATCGACAGCACAGCCGATATCGGCAAATTGCGCACCATCGGCAATGCCCTACAAGGGATCCATCCCCTCCCCATGAGCACCCTGAGACTGGGCCAACGCAAACTTCCAGATCACCTCTATTTCTCCGCCCAGAAGCGGGTGATCGCCTTTATCCAAGTGGGTCCCAGCAGCATGTATGGACAGCTCAATAACTTCAACCAATTGGTGATTGCTCACCCTGAGCTTCAGTTTCTTTTGCTACGGGATGCCCGCCTTAAGCCTCCTTCCAAAACGGCTACCGCCACCCAAGCGGCCTTGGCCGCCCTCAACAACAGCCCCAATGGCAAGTATGCTCTGCTCACCCAAGACGACCGCATCCATCTGGAGCTTATGCACAGGATGATCACCGACATCCAAAACCGCGACCTGGAAATCGACCTGACCCAAGCCGTTCGGTATTATCTTGACCACAGGGATCCCCCCCTTATTGCCTGGATCCTGGGCCGTGATTAAGCGCTCCAGATCCGTCGAAACCCCATGTTGTTCAAGGTCGGCTCCGCATCGGGATCCAGCACCGTAAAACCGGGATCCCATATTGTCCGGCCAAGCTTGTGACCTGATTCTTAAGGCTGCCGATCAACGGAGCCAATGGCAAGGGATTGACAGCGGAGCCAAAGTACCTCAAAGTTTCCGGCATAGTGGGCTTTGTCCGGCTCAAGCCCTCCCCTGATTACTCAGTATCGGAGCGGCGGGATTTGAACCCACGACCCCCACTACCCCAAAGTGGTGCGCTACCAAGCTGCGCTACGCCCCGACGCACTTACAGGTAGAAGCCTATGAAGCGCTTAGCCAGTTTAGCATTGGATCGCCGCCAGAGTTAACCCCAAGCTGCGGGATCCTGCGAAAAACGTGCTAGCCTGGTTAAGCTGTTAAAAAATCACACGCCTGAACCACCGGGTGTCCTAACAGCCCTTTCGCGGTTTGCTGCAACAGCTCCTGAGTTCCTTGCCAATGGGGGTAGAGCGCTCTGTGCAGGTAACCGGCGGGAAGGCCGTAACTGGGATCCGTTCGGGCGGAGGCTAACCCGTAGGAGAGGAAAAACTCATGAGCGTAGTCAGTTTGCCTCAACTGTTGGAGGCAGGGGTTCACTTCGGCCACAAGGCCAGCCGCTGGAACCCGAAAATGCGGCCCTACATCTTTACCGAGCGGAACGGCATCCACATTATCGATTTGGTGCAGACGGCCCGCTATCTGAACGAAGCCTACGAGTATGTGCGGGATGCTGCTGACAGGGGTTGGCGCTTCCTGTTTGTGGGCACCAAACGGCAAGCTGCCGGGATCATCGCTCAAGAGGCTCGTCGCTGTGGCAGCTACTATGTCAACCAGCGCTGGTTGGGGGGTATGCTCACCAACTGGGCCACCATCAAAACCCGCATCGACCGCCTCAAAGAAATTGAGGAGATGGAGAGCAGTGGTCTTCTGGATCGCCTGCCCAAACAAGAGGCCAGCCGTCTGCGGCGAGAGTTGGCCAGGTTGGAAAAGTACTTAGGCGGCATTAAAACGATGCGCAAGCTCCCCGATGCGGTGATCATCGTCGATCAGCGGCGGGAGGCCAACGCCGTTCAGGAATGTATCAAGCTGAACATCCCGATCATCTCACTGCTGGACACCAACTGCGACCCCGATCTCAGCGATATCTTCATTCCCTCTAACGACGATGCCATCCGAGCGATTAAGCTGATTGTAGGCAAGCTGGCGGATGCCATCTACGAAGGGCGGCATGGGCAGCTCGACACCGTTGAAGAGGATGAGTACGACTACGAAGGGGCCATGGATCTGGACGACGACATGCTGGAGGATATGGAGGACGAAGAAGAAGGAGAAGCCGAGGAAGGCTAGACCGAGGGCAGGGATCCCGTGCAATCCGGGCACTTCCCTGCCTGTTCCCTATCCAGAGGCGTGTATTCTTGAAATCTAGGTTTACAATTCTACCGAAGCCCGCTCATTCTCACTCATATCCCGCCACATTCTTCCCGTTCTTTCATTCGAGGAGCCCTCATGAGCATTGATGCCAAACTGGTCAAAGAGCTGCGCGAAAAGACGGGCGCAGGCATGATGGACTGCAAAAAAGCCCTGGAAGATTCCGGTGGCGATATGGAGAAAGCCATCACCTGGCTGCGACAGAAAGGGTTGGCAGGGGCAGCCAAAAAGGCCAGTCGCGTCGCGGCAGAGGGGGCAGTTGACAGCTACATCCACTTCGGCAATCGAATTGGGGTGTTGGTGGAAGTGAACTGCGAGACGGACTTCGTGGCCCGCAGCGAAGATTTTAAGAAACTGGTGCAAGACATCGCCAAGCAGATTGCCGCCTGCCAAAACGTAGAATACGTCAGCGTTGACCAGATCCCTGCTGAAGTGGTGGAGCGGGAAAAAGCCATTGAAATGGGCAAAGAAGATCTGGCCAATAAGCCGGAGAACATACGCGAGAAGATCGTGCAAGGTCGCATCGAAAAGCGCCTGAAAGAGTTATCCCTGTTGGATCAACCCTTTATTAAAGATTCCTCGATCACCGTAGAGGAATTGGTGAAGCAGCACATTGCCAAACTGGGGGAAAACATTCGGGTGCGGCGGTTTGTGCGCTTTGTCCTGGGAGAGGGGATCGAGAAAGAAGAAGTGGATTTTGCTGCTGAGGTTGCCGCTCAAGCCGGTCTCAAGCCGGCAGAGGCCCCCAAAGTGGAAGAGACTCCACCCGCTCCTCCTGAAGAACCTGCCCCAGAACCGGCCCCTGCTGCCGAGAGCAAGCCGGCCAAAAAAGGCTCCGCCAAGAAAAAGAAATAGCCGGTCAAGGCTGAGCTGTAGGGCCATGTCGGCGGTGCAGAGGCGTTGAAACTGCGTTATGGAGAGTGTGGGCACCTCTATGTCGGCAGTTCTATAACCACTACGCTTGGGTATCCCTTGGGGGAAAGGCTAGGTTATGCATGCAAATGTTCTGATCCTCCCGCCTTGGCAGGGTTAACTCCAGCACGCTAAGGTAGCAGACGGCCTTTTTGGATCCCGGGCATGAGTTTTATCTTGCGCAATGCGTTAATTCCCACCGCCACCGGCTACGAAACCGCAGATGTGCGAATCGAGGGGGAACGGATTGCTGCCATAGGCAGAGGATTACCCGCAACGGGCGCAGACAGCCTGGAACTGGATGCCAGTAACCAACTCTTGCTGCCGGGCTTTGTCAATGCCCACACCCATTCTTCCGAAATGTGGCAGCGAGGGATCATCCCACCCTATCCGCTGGAGCTGTGGCTGGCACAACTGCACGAGTATGCGCCGCCGGATCCGGAAAAAATCTATCTCAGCGCGCTGGGGACGGCGGTGGAAACCCTGCTGACGGGGGGCACCTCGGTGGTGGATCATCTGGTGTTGATCCCAGGCCAAGAGTTGGCCACCATTGAGGCGGCGGTACGGGCCTACCGAGAAGTCGGGATCCGCGCCTTCGTGGGCCCCTTGATCCAGGATCAGGCTCTCTCTCGGGGGTTGCCCAGCAGCTCCTCTTGGGATCGGGAGCCGGAAACCTATCCCCTCTCCACAGCAGAGGTGCTGGCCATTGTGGAAGAGGCGGTGCAGCGCTTTCACCGGCCAGAAGAGGGCATTACCCTCATGGTGGCTCCCACAGGGATCCAACTGTGCTCAGACGAGCTTTTCAAGGGCTGTGCGGAGTTAAGCCAGAAGTATGACCTACCCCGCCACGCCCACCTGTTGGAAACCCGTGCCCAGCAGATGCTGGCCCAGGAAAAGTACGGCTGCAGCGCAGTCGAGCATCTGGAGCGCTTGGGCTACCTAGACCGGAAAACTTCCTTGGCCCACTGCGTCTGGCTCAGCGATGCCGATATCGAGATCTTGGCCCGCACCGGCTCTACCGTTGTTCACAACCCCCTGAGCAACCTGCGCCTGGGCAGCGGCATTGCCCCCATCTTGAAATACCGCCGGGCAGGGGTGAACGTGGCCTTTGGCTGCGATGGGGCTGCCAGCAACGATTCCCAGGATCTCCTGGAGGCCATCAAAATCGGCACCATCCTGCACAACATCACCGATCCCGACTACCGCCACTGGATCTCGCCCCGCGAGAGTGTGGAGATGGCCTCCCGCGGTGGGGCCATTGGCCTGGGGCTAGGGGAGGAGCTGGGATCCCTGGAAGTGGGCAAGCAAGCGGATCTGGTGCTGTACGATCTCACCCAACTGTCGCTGTTGCCCCGTACCGATCCCATTGGGCTGCTGGTGTTGGGTCGGCCCACCCAGGCAGTGCATAGCGTTTGGGTGCGAGGAAAACAGGTAGTGTCCGGCGGAGCCGTGACGACGGTGGATGTGGCCAAGCTGCGGCAGGATCTGTTTGCCCACAGCACCTGGGATCCCTTCCGCCGATCCCAGCAGGCAGAGCATCTGGAAGCTCGTTATCGTCGGGTGATGGGCTTGCCAAAGTAGCGTTGGATGTCCCTGTGTGGCCAGAAGAAGCAGACCGGGCCAGCATCACAGAGCAGGTGAAACGACAGGCCCTGGCCCTGGGTTTTGACAAAGTCGGCATTGCCAGCATAGAGGATCCCCCCGACTTGCGGGGCCTGCAAGCTTGGCTGGCTGCGGGCATGGCCGCCGACATGGCCTGGATGGCGGATCCTAGGCGAATGGATCCAAAGCAGGTGCTGCCGGGGGTGCAGTCGTTGGTCTGTGTGGCTTTGAATTACTACACCCCCATCTGCCACAGCCAGGATCCGGGCAAAGGCAAGATCTCCCGCTACGCTTGGGGTCGAGATTATCACCGCGTGTTGGGACGGCGGCTGAAGCAGCTCCACCTCTGGATGCAAGCGCAATTTCCGAACTACCGCGGTCGATGCTAT
Source organism: Thermostichus sp. MS-CIW-40 (assembly GCF_054058315.1). Classification (NCBI taxonomy): domain Bacteria; kingdom Bacillati; phylum Cyanobacteriota; class Cyanophyceae; order Thermostichales; family Thermostichaceae; genus Thermostichus; species Thermostichus sp. MS-CIW-40. The sequence continues at coordinate 70,699 of NZ_JBSSAC010000006.1, read as the reverse complement.
GTCGATACCGGCCCGGTGGCGGAAAAGCCCTGGGCCATGCAGGCGGGCTTGGGTTGGATCGGCAAAAACAGCCTGTTGCTCACCCGCGAGTACGGCTCCTGGGTGTTTCTGGGAGTGATCCTGACCACCCTGCCGTTGCTCCCTGACCAGCCCCACACCGCTCACTGCGGCACCTGTACCCGCTGCCTAGAGGCTTGCCCCACGCAGGCCATCGTCAGTCCGGGGGTGGTGGATTCCCGCCGCTGCATCGCCTATCACACCCTAGAAAGCCACGCTGAGCGGATCCCTGCCAAGATTGCCCAGAACCTGCACAACTGGGTGGCCGGCTGTGACATCTGCCAGGAGGTCTGCCCTTGGAACCAACGCTTTGCCCAACCCAGCCGGATCCCGGATTTTCAGCCCTACTCTTGGAATGTTGCCCCTGATCTCCAGGAGCTGGCCCGGATCGATGATCGGGAATTCGACCACAAGTTTCCGGCCTCTGCCCTGCGCCGGCTCAAGGCCCACCGCCTGCGCCGCAACGCCCAAGCAGCCCTGGAAGGCAATTCCAGCTCTGCAGCTGGCAGCAACGATTTGGAAGCCCCCTCTACTTAACTTGGATACGCTTTCCTAGCAGGATCTTGCGGCCTCGAGGCCGGCGCCAGAAAATGGTGGGGCTATTGTCTCTGGGCCAGGGACGCAAGCTAACATACATGCCCTACCCTCTTTCTGAGGCCACAGTGCTGGGCCGCCATGGTCTTGCTCTCGTGGGAGCGGTTTTGCGCAAAGGACGTGTGGACTTGGTGCAGGAGTTTACCCACCGCTTTGTTTGAGCTGGATCGACTCAAACACAGTAGCCCCACCTAAAACACGGTCATTTCAAGCTAGATTAGGACACTGATACATTCACGCTGAACTCTCCTGAACATGGTTCAGGAAAGAAGCGATCGCATCCTGCCTATCTCTGAGCAGGAAGGCGGTATCCCGCAAAGCCCTGAGGAATACCCCCCGAGCGCTTTCCCCCTTCACTTCCCGGCAACCGTTGCGGTGGACTCAAGGATCAGGGGGAAACTTGGTCTACTATATCCCTCTCAATGACTTTTGCCAAACCGCCTAAAGCTCAGTAAATTCAGCAAAGTTCAGGGTTTTGGGGGTTAGAGGCATGCTCCCTGAACGCTCGGCGCCGCTTCCGCGACCATCCCTGGCTCCTTTCCCTCTGGGAGAGGGGGCAATGCAAACAACTGTAGATTTGTACAAACAACTGTAGATTTGTACTGAGATGATCTTGAGAGTTTTGGACTAGAGCTGGGTGGAGCTCTCCTAAGACTAGGTAGCCCGTAGCTGCACCGGCATAACCAAATAACAGAGCCGCATTGCCCCAAGGGGCTTCCAGATGGCCGGCTGCGTGGCGCCGTTTAGCTCCAGGCTCACCTGCTGCGTATGAAACACCCTGAGGGCATCCAGCAGGTAACGCACATTGAAGGCCAGCTCCAGGTCAGGACCAGACATCTGCACTGGCAACGATTCCTCGCCACTGCCCACATCGGGCGCCTCGGTGCTGATGCGCAGGGTTTGGGTTGCGGCAGAAAGATTGAACTTGACGATGTCGTTTCTTTGGGCAGCAAGTACTCCCACCCGTTCCAGCGACTCAATCAAAGGCCGACGCTCCAGGGTTATCTGCCGCTCAAATTGCCTGGGAATCAGGCGGTTGTAGTCGGGATATTGGCCCTCCAAAAGGCGGCTGGTGATCCGCTGTTGGCACTGCGTTTTGCTGGCGCGAGGAGGCAGCACAAACTGCACCTGGGATCGGTCAAACCGCAATTCCACCGTAGAGGCCGCGGTCTGGGTGCCGAGGATGCGCTCCACCTCTCGCAAAGTGCGAGCGGGAATGGTGAAATCCAACCCTATTTCCCCATGGGCCGAAGCAACCGGGATCCCTTCGGCCTCCACCTGCACCATCGCCAGACGATGCCCGTCGGTGGCTGCAAACTCCAGGCAAGGGGGATCCCCTGGCAAGAGCTTGACATGCACTCCTGTGAGCACCTGCTTGGTCTCATCTCCAGAGGCCGCAAAAAGGGTTTGGCCGATCCCCTGCAACAGGCTCTCGATGGGCAGCTCCAGAGCCTGAGCTGTCGGGCTTTCCTCCCCCGCAAAATCGCCATCTGCGTCGGCGGCGGGAAGCGATATCTCCGGCAGGGTGGGGTACTCTTCAGCCGACAGGCTGCGCACTTGATACTGGCCGGCTGCCGACATGAGAATCACAGGGGCACTCTCCTGGGCTTGGCTGCTCGCGTCAAGAGTCACTGGGCCGCTGGGCAGACGGCTGACGATGTCGCTGAGCAGCTTGGCCGGCAGGGTGGTGCGACCGGATCCCCTGACCTGAGCCTCGAACTCGCTGCGAATGCACAAGTTCAAGTCAAAGGCAGTGAGGGCAACCCGTTGAGTTTCCGCATCGACCTCCACCAACACATTGGCCAAAACGGGCAGGGCGGGGCGGCTGGCCACAGCCCGTCCAACGGAAGTGAGGTGGTGGCTGAGATCGGCTTGCTCGCAGGTGAAGCTGAAACCCTCCGGAGACGAGTCCACGGCCCCGTCAAGGTATCCCTCCCCACGCTGAGGAGCTGCAGTCTTGCTGCTGCGCAACACTGCCGCAAATGACTCGGCCTCGAGTTCTCGATCCACAGGACGTTGAGCTTGCACCATGGGGGGCACTTGAGGGCTGCACACGCAGATCCTACACCGACTGCCCCGGTTGGATCCCTCTCCTTGCGGTCGAGTTTTGGAAAATTTGCCTCGCGCGTAGGACAGATCTGAAATTTCGATCCCTGCCTAATTTAATTTTTTGATCTAGTAGTAGTAGGGGCTGTGGAAACTGTGGAAAGTGATCGTCAACACCTTGCGCCATGAGCTTTTGAGCTTATTCCCCACCTGTGGAAAAACTGTGGATAACTTGGCCACTTTTCCACAGAGTATTTATACCTGTTAATAACTTGGGGGGTTTTTCCACAGGTTTTCCACAAATTTTTCAGGTTTTTCCACAGGTTTTCCACAGGCTAATGTTGTGATTTCCTGACAAATTCATAAAAATTAACACACAGTCAGTGTAGGATCCCGTAATGTAGTGAGTCCTCCCCCTAGATATGGCCAGGAACTCCATCGGAGCTTGGGCGGGCTTCGCTGGATTTCCCCAGGTTTTCCACAGGCTATCGAAGGAAGCCTGGGACGTCGCTCTAGGCTGGTTGGTCTTGTCTGGTCGCCTGTGAGCCAACACGGGATCCTTAGCAAGACACAAGAAGGGCAGAAAAGCGCTCTGCGCTGCTGGAGGCGGCAAAGAAGGTCAGGATGGGGCAGCGCCTGACCTAAAGCGGACCCGCAAGCGACTGTAAAGCTGTCGCAGAAGCAGGTCGCGAAGGAAGGGCGTCAAAATCCGTACCTACGAGGGGCCGGCTGTGGGTCGACGGGATCCGTTTTGGTGATGGCGGGAGCGCAGCACGATCACGTCAGAAAGCTGGCGCAGTTGACTTTGAACCTGGGTGAGCTGTTTCTTATCACGTACATCGATACAGAGATCGATCAGGGCGGTGCGGTTGGCAAAAGTTTGTACCTTAGCATTGCGAACATTAATGCCTTGATCCGATAGACGGGAAAGAATGTCCCGCAGCACCCCAACGCGGTCGATAACCTCCAGATGCAGTTCTACCGGGTAGATCTGGGTGCTCTGCCGCAGTTGCTCTTCGTTCCAGCGTACTGGCACCAGGCGTTCCCCCGAAACCTGAGCCACCCGTGGACAGTCCTGATGGTGGATACTAATACCCTTAAAGCGGGTGACTACGCCCAAAATCGGATCCCCCGGCAGCGGATTACAACACTTGGCCAACTGGTGTTTCAGACCCTCCACCCCCAGAATGGGAGATTGGGATTTGATAGAACTGGGAGCCGCAGAAGCCCGCGGCAACAACAGCTTGGATCCCTCAAGCGACTCCTCCTCTGTAGGGGGGGATACTGCCGGCCTGCTGACCTCCTGTAGCCGATGGATCACCAGCGTGGGGGTCGTCTCGCCATAACCCAGAGCGGCCAACAAATCCTCTACGCTGGCGTAGTTGAGCTTTTCGGCCACCTTCTGCATCCGCTCTGATTTGAGCAGGGCATCAAAGCCCGTTTTGCCCAGCTCCCGCTCCAGTAAATGCCGGCCCCGCGCGATGTTTTGCTCACGATTTGAGCGCTTAAACCATTGGCGAATGCGATTGCGGGCAGAGCTGGTGGCAACGAAATTGATCCAGTCCAGGCTGGGATGGGCATTTTTGTGCGTGATGATCTGCACAATGTCGCCGTTGCGCAGGCGGGTATCCAGAGGCACGATCTTGTTGTTCACCCGCGCCCCCGCACAGTGATCCCCAACTTCGGAGTGGATGCGATAGGCGAAGTCCACCGGACAGGATCCCTGGGGCAGAGCCAGCAAGTCCCCCTTGGGCGTAAAGACGTAAACCTCGCTCTCAAACAGGTTCTCGCGAAGGGTGTCCAGATACTCCTTGTCATCTTTGAGGTCGTTTTGCCACTCCAACAGCTGTCGCAGCCAGGTGAAGCGCTCCTCGTCGGGCTTGACAGTGGTGCTGCCGGCCTCCTTGTACTTCCAGTGGGCGGCGATCCCGTACTCAGCCACGCGGTGCATCTCTTCGGTGCGGATCTGCACCTCCACCGGTCTTCCCTGCGGGCCAATCACCGCCGTATGCAAAGATTGGTAGCGATTGGCCTTGGGCAAGCCAATGTAGTCTTTGAAACGCCCAGGGATGGGGCGAAAGCAGTTGTGAACGACTGCCAGCACCCGATAGCACTCGCTGTTGGTATGTACGATTACCCGAACTGCTGAGAGATCGTAAATCTCGTGAAATTCTTTGCGCTGCTGCTGCATCTTGCGATAGATGCTGTACAAATGTTTGGGCCGTCCGCTGATCTCAAAGCGTTCCAGTCCCGCTTGAAGAAGGTTCTGCCGCAGCTCTTCGATAAAAGCTTGGATCTCGGCCTCTCGCTCGGCGCGCTTGGCATTGACCAATTCCTGGATCTTCCGGTAAGCCTCGTAGTCCAGATACTTAAAAGCCAGGTCCTCCAGTTCCCATTTGAAATGCCAGATCCCCAGCCGGTTGGCCAAAGGGGCGAAAATTTCCATGGTTTCGGCTGCAATTTGCCGTTGCTTACTGGGGGAGAGATACTGCAGCGTGCGCATGTTGTGCAAGCGATCCGCCAGCTTGACCACGATGACTCGAATATCTTTGGCCATGGCCACAAACATGCGGCGGAAATTTTCCGCTTGCTGCTCGGTTTTGCTGGAGAAATTGAACTTGGAGAGTTTGGTAACCCCCTCTACCAGTAGGCGAACTTCAGAGCCGAATTCAGCTTCCAGGGCTTCTGGGGTAACTTCTGTATCCTCAATAACATCGTGCAAAAGGCCGGCTGCCACTGTCACCGCATCCCCCCCCAGCTCCCGCAGGAGAGTAGCCACGGCTACCGGATGGGCAATGTAGGGATCCCCTGATTTGCGTTTTTGGCCCTGATGCAAACAATAGGAAAACTCAAAGGCACGGCGCAGCAGATTGGCTTCTTCAGCCGTGTAAGGCTGCAGCCCATCGCCGGGATCCTCGGCACCGGAAAGCAGAGCACGCAGCCACCCTGGCACCTCAAAACCGAGGCTATTCAGGTCGAGACCTCCATCTGAGGTGGCAATGACAGCCGTCTGACCCATGCGAACCCGGCGAAAAGGGATGTTTGATTACTGACTATAGTTCATCCAGCTTAACCGCCGACAGATCAAGAGGGAAAAAACGGGTGGAATAGAAAGAAGCATTGGCTGTCTGCCAACGCCGACCGCTTGCCATCCTCGGCAGATCGAGGCTTAGTCTTCGCCCCACTCCTCGCAGTCGCCGATTAAATCGCAGAGAGGATCCGAGGGGCAGTAGTCTTGCAGCTCCAGCTCTTGGGCAATCGCCTGCCACTCCCGCTGGGGGAAGAAGGGTTGCAGGTGGGCAATGGCTTCGGAGCGGCGCAAGACCCCCTGCCGGACAAGGCGACGAGCTTCCTCCTGGATAGCCTCAACCGCATAGTGGGTGGCTTGTAAAGTGGGCATAGCTTAACCTACACGTGGGATGAATGGGACGCACCGAGGGGTCGGGAAAATCTTGCCCTGTCACCCCCATCATAGAACTGGGTCTCGTTTCGTAGCAAGAGATACAAGTTTGTATTGCAGGCAACCTTAAGGCCCGCTTAAAAGCCCAAGCCATCGGCTCCTGCGGTCACTATGCCTTTCTCTGGGTTCAGAGTGACGATAGATCCATCCCGGATTAAGCGGGTAGCATCCTTGACCCCCACCAGCACCGGCACCCCCAGCCGCAGGCCAATGACTGCTGCATGAGAGGAGGCTCCCTCTTCTTCGGTAATCACCCCGGCTGCCTGTTTGATGGCCTCCACATAGTTGGCGTCGGTGGATTGGGCAACCAAAATGTCTCCGGCGGTGATTTTGCTGGCATCGAGGCTGGATCTCAAGATGCGGGCCGGGCCGCTGACAATGCCTTTGCCAAACCCTTTGCCTTGAGCCACCACCGCTTTCACCACATCCACCTTGATCAGATCGGTGGATCCCGCAACGCCTGGCAGGGTTCCTGCACTGAGCACCACCAAGTCGCCATCCTTGAGCAAGCCATCTTCCTGAGCCAAGCTGATGGCCGCTTGAAAGGTCTGGCGGGTAGTGGCCAAATCCATAACCAACAGCGGATGTACCCCCCAAACCAACTGCAGCCGCCGTGCCACTTCCACATGGGGGGTTACGGCTAGGATGGGAGTGCGGGGGCGAAACTTAGAGACATTGCGAGCGGTAGCCCCTGTTTTGGTCAGGGTCATCACGGCTACAGCATCCAACTCTTGGGCGATCTCCCCCACGGCGCGGCTGATCGAGTCGGTGATCAGGGTTTTGGGCCGCATCCCGGCAGGACTGTTGCCGTTGTTTTGGCTCAGCTCCTGCATGGCAAGGGCGCGAAGGCGTTGTCGTCGGTCGGCGTAGGTCAGGTCAAAGTAATCGCGCTCGGTGCGCACGGCAATGCGGGCCATGGTGGCAACGGCCTCGACAGGGTATTTGCCCACAGCCGTCTCGTTGGAGAGCATGACGGCATCGGTGCCATCCAAAATGGCGTTGGCCACATCGGAGATTTCGGCACGGGTAGGCCGGGGGCTGTGCACCATGCTGTCCAGCATTTGGGTGGCCGTAATTACCGGGATCCCCAGGGAGTTGGCCAGGGCGATCACCCGCTTCTGCAGGATCGGCACCTCTTCCGCAGGCAGCTCTACCCCCAGATCTCCCCGCGCCACCATCACACCGTCGCTGAGGGCCAAAATCTGGGGCAGCTGTTCAATGGCCTCGTGTTTCTCGATCTTGACGATGATGGGTACCCGCTTGTCGGCTGAGCCCGAAGAAGGCCGTTTGGCAGAGGCGATGAGCTCCCGCAGCTCCAGCACATCAGAGGGATCCCGCACAAAGCTGAGGGCCACCCAATCCACCCCTTGGTTGAGGCCGAAGTAGAGATCTTCTTTATCCTTTGGGGTCACGGCGCGGATGCTCAGGCGCACACCGGGGAAATTGACCCCCTTGTTGTTGGAGAGGGTACCCCCGACAATGGTGCGGCAGAAGAGTTCGCCCGCTTCCGGATCCACGGCTTCCACCCGCATCTCCACTCGACCATCGTCGATGAGGATCGTCGCTCCTTCGGGCACTTCTTGGGCCAGCTTGTCGTAGGTGACCCAGCTGCGCTCTTGGGATCCCAAGACAGGTTTGCTGGTCAACACAAAGGGATCCCCAGCCTTGAGGGTGATCGAGCCTTCGGCGAACTTGCCCAGGCGGATTTTGGGCCCCTGCAGGTCTTGCAAGATGGCGACCTGGATGCCCAGATCCATCGCGGTTTGGCGGATCAGGCGAATGCTGCGGCGGTGTAGCTCGTGATCCCCATGGGAGAAGTTCAGGCGAAGGGTGGTTGCCCCTTGCAGGATCATCTCCCTGAGAATGGCTGGATTTGAGCTGGCAGGGCCGATGGTGGCAACAATTTTGGTGCGTCGAAAAGAATCCCTCAAATGCATGTCCACTGTTCCCAAGGGAGAGCAGCCCAGATCCTTCCCCCACATAGGGATCTCTCTGATTACGATAACCCGTTATGTCTTTTTTGAGGCACCGCTTTTTTAAAATCCCCAGCGAGAGAGGATGGGAAAATAGGCAAAGCAGAGTGTAGAGATCCATCTGGAGTCGAGCGATGCCGGTTGCCCCCGAATACGCCTTCCCCTTCGAGCACCATCAGAAGTTCTCTCTGGATAACCCCACCATCTCCAGCCCAGGGGTTTCCAAGCGGGAATACATAGCCAGCAGAGTACTGCAGGGTATCGTGAGCAATCCCCAGACTCCCGTCGGCGATTTGTCTCCTGAGCAACGACAGGCCTTGGTCTATACGGCGGTGTTGTTGGCAGATGATTTGTTGGCGGCCCTCGGCGCTCAGTAGAGAGGTTCTTGAGATTGCAGCGCACCCTCTTGGGGTGAGGTTTAGGCCGAGGTTGACCGTTCGCGGCGGGGGGCCGTAGGCTCTGCTACTACATACGCCGCAGCCGTTGAGTCAACTCTTCCCCCAAGCGCATCCATTCTGCCATCCCTTCGGGATTCACCTGTCGGTCATTCTGCCAGAGAATGAGGTGGGCGCCGGCCCCTTCGGCACAATAGTTGGGATGCTGCTCCCAAAAACCAAGGACGCCAGGATGGAACCGCAGCCGAACTTGGGCTTCATTCTCTCCTCGCAAGAGATAGCTCCGGGAGAACTTAGGGTGGCTCTCGAAGTTGATATCTTGCATGCCAAAAGCTTTGGCGATGCCGTGGAAAAAGGCATTTTCGGGGTGCAGCCGAAAACGGGGCAGATGAAGATCCTCGTGATAGGCGTAGAAGACGGACTGGCGATAAGTGCTAGAACTCTTGCCACTGCCCCGGGTGTACTGGTAATCAAAAAGGGCAATCTCGGTGCCGTCGATCAGCCGCTTGGACATCGAGTTATAGAAACGCCGCCCATGGCTTCGTTCAAACAGTCCAAAGCCTGCTTGCAACAAGCGAGATCGAATCTCTTCAGGCAACTGGGCAGAAAAGCGCATTCCTAGCTGTGCAGCTACCCGCTCCAGAGCTTCTCGACGTTTCTTGTCTTGATAAAAGGCCAGGGCTAACATCCCGACCGCCAGAGCTAAAAACAGGATAAAAATAAGCCACTCCATACCGTCTCCCTCGGCTTAGCCACTGCAGTGCCTATCCCCACAATACCTAAGCGGATCCCCAAAAGGATCCCTGCCTTCGACCATTCAGCCGAGCGGTCTCCTCTTGTCTTTTGTAGAGAAGTGACCCAATACAGCTGAGTGTGTCAAAGTTTGACGAAATTGTAGGGAGCGGTGAAGTTGTTGTAGCGAATGCGCAGCCGCCCCTGGAAGGTCTGGTCTAGCTCCTCTACTTTTTGGGCAAAAACCGGCTCATCTTCCCAATTGATCAAAAACGAGCCGTTGTAGGCCATGTTTTCGGTGAGCAGATCTCCTTCTACGCGGTCGCTGGCCAAGGGGCTGAGGGCTGCTGTAAAGGTCTGGGCAATGCGCTGACGTCGCTGCTCTAAGAGCTGCTCCAGAGCCCGTCCGATCTCGACTACCGCGTCCAGCCCCAGAGGAGCGCCGGCCATTTCGTCTCGCCGAGCTTTGAGGGCAGGGTTTTCCTCTAGCCCCAGCTTGAGCTCCTGCTCGGGATCCCAGAAGACTTTGACTCCCACCTCCCGCTTGCCCTCCAGGCGCTCCAGCAGAGCCAGCAGATCCGCCAAGCGGGGCTGCACCAAGTCCCGTTCCACCTGCTCCCAGCCGCTCACCACCAGGCCAAATTGCAGAGGCAGCAGAGCCCGGTGTCCCTCGTTCATCACTTTTTCCAGCACGGCCTCATGGGCGAGCAAGTTGGCCCGGCTGGCCAGGTAGCGCTCCTGTCGAGCCTGGGAATACAAGAAGGCCAGGGATCCCAGCCCGTGAACCTGCACCGGCTGCTTGTCCAGCCCCACCACACTCAGATGACGCGGGCCAGGGGCAGCGACGATCCCGTAGAGGTAGAGGGCGCTATGGGGATTTGCCGTTGGCATTGCTGCGGGCATCTCCGATCAGCCACGTGAGGTTGGACTCTTCGGTGTCGATGGCATTGCCATCGGAGGAAATGCAGTAGCGACCCATCACCATCTGGTGGCGTAGGGTCACGCCTGCCGCAATCTGGGTGTAGTTAAAAATCAAGCTGCCATCCAGCGTACACCCTTCATTCAACACACATCCGTAGCCAATTGCCGTGGGGCCGATGAGTTTGACCCCGTCCGCCAAATAGCTGCTGGCCCCGATGTAGACCGGTGGCTCGATGTGGATGCGATCCCAGTTGGCGCGGATGTTGATCCCCGTCCATACGCCGGGTTGAATCTGGATCCCAGGCACCTTGACTCCCTTGATCTCGCCGCGCAGCACTTTTTGCACCGCCAGCCAGTAGTCGTGGGTGCGGCCAATGTCCACCCACTGAAAGTCAGCCGTGATCCCATAAAAGGGGGCACCCGCTTTCACCAAGGCTGGGAAGAGATCGCTGCCGATGTCGTAGGGGCAGCCAGGGGGAATGTAGTCGAACACTTCCGGCTCGAAAACATAGATGCCGGTGTTGATGGTGTGGCCGAGGGCCTCTTCCCGCCTGGGCTTTTCTTGGAAGGCAGTGATGCGACCCGTCTCATCGGTTACCACCACTCCGTAGCTGGAGACCTGGCTGGGATCCACCTGCCGCAGGACCACAGTGGCCAGCGCTCCCTTGGATTTGTGGAAGTTGACGATCTGCGTGAGGTTCAGGTCGATCAGGGCATCCCCACAGAGCACCACAAAGGTACTGTCGAAAAATCCGGAGAAATCCTGGATCTTGCGCATACCGCCAGCGGAGCCCAGAGGTTCGGCCACCGGCTGGCCGTTCTCAAAATGGCCTTCGAAGGAAAAGCCGATGTGAACCCCCCATTGCTGCCCATCTCGAAAGTAGTCTTCGATTTGGTGGGCCAAGTGGCTGGTGTTGACCATGATCTGGTCGAAGCCGTGTTCCCGCAGCAGCTCCACCAAAAATTCCATGACAGGCTTGTGCAAAATGGGGATCATCGGCTTCGGCATCATGTAGGTGATGGGCCGTACCCGCGTGCCTTTGCCTGCTGCCAGGATCATGGCTTTCATGCCGTCGTCACTCCTCCGGGCTAACCGTGCTCTGACTTTATCATCCCAGGATCGGCATTCCAGAGAACCGGCGGGGCTTTCAAGAGGCTGGGGAATCGCTGCTGGGATTCCGATCCCCTACAATCAAGGGGGCTTGCTCTTCTGGGCATTTCGCCAAGGGTTTCCCCTGAGCCCCTCGTTTTGCCCCGTCTCTCCTGAGAGTTCCACCCGGCAGACGGGGATCCCAGCATTCTTACATTGATTGCTCCTGGCCCAAGATTCAGACGGATGTATCAGACAAATGTAGTAGATCCTGAAAAAGATGCTGGATGGCCGTCCCGACAGCCCACCCATCACGATTGCCCTGGCCAAGGGGGCCTTGCTGCCTGAGGCCATTCAATGCCTGCAGCAGGTGGGGATCGATTTCAGCCGTTTTTTGGATCCCGGCAATCGCCTGCTGCGGATTGAATCCCCCACCCGGCTGAACGGACAACGCTACGAAGCGCTGCTGGTGCGCACTCACGATGTGCCGGTGTACGTGGAGTACGGGCAGGCGCAGTTGGGCATTGTCGGCTACGACGTCTTGCGGGAGCGCTATGCCGGCACCGAAGCGCGGGTGGCCCACCTGTTGGATCTCCAATTTGGCCACTGTCGCATGTCGGTGGCCCTTCCCCAAGATAGCCCCTACCACTCGGCAGCTCAGTTGCCTGCTCATGCCCGCGTGGCTTCTAAGTTTGTCGGCTGCGCCCGGGAGTATTTTGACCGCCTGGATTTGCCGGTGGAGCTTATCTCTCTCTATGGTTCGGTGGAGTTGGCCCCCCTCACCGGCATGGCCGATGCCATCGTCGACTTGGTAGCCACAGGGCGCACCCTGAGGGAAAACGGCCTGATTGAGCGAGACTGCCTATTCGAGAGTACAGCTCGCCTGATTGCCCATCCCATCAGCTACCGTGTCAACCAACAGCCTATCCGCGAGTTGATCACCCAGATTCGGGAACGCTGGCTGGGATCCCTGTTGGTGGGTGGCTAATTTTGAGGCACTTCCTCTGAGGGGGATCACGATTGCGTACAATGGGGGCATTCGGGCTTATTTCCCCCAGCAGCGTTCAGATTCAAAAAAGGTTTTTCGAGGTTGATTATGCGGTACCGTCCACTGCTCGCCATCCTGTTGGCGCTTTGTTTGAGCGTCTTTGCTGTTCCGGCTAAGGCTGCCAAGGCGCCGCTGACCTATGACCAGATCCGCAACACCGGCAAGGCCGCCATTTGCCCTTCGGTCTCGGACAACGCCCGGGGCCGTATCGAAGTGCCTAGGGGGGGATCCCTGAAGCTGACGGATGTCTGCTTCCAGCCGGTGCAAATTGAGGTGGAAGAGGAAAAGCGGAACGGCGAGAAAGAGTTCATCAAGGCCAAAAACATCATGATCTCAGCGGCCACTCTGGGGCCGATTAAAGCTGAGGTGACTCCCAAAGACGGTGCGCTGGAGCTCAAAGTGGTGGATGGGATCACCTCTCAGCCGACCACCGGCCAAATGCCCCGCCGCGAGCTGGTGCCGTTTCTGTTTAGCGTGAAAGACTTGGTCGCCACTGCCCAGGGCTCGGCCATTGACCCTTCGACCGATTTTGAAGGGGAGTTCTTGGTGCCCGGCTATCACAGCAGCACCTTCCTCGACCCGCGCGGGCGGGGATCCAACACCGGCTACGACACTGCGGTAGGTCTACAGGCTGCCAAAGATGATTTTGCCACCAACCGCAAGGTGGACGAGGTTTCCCAGGGGAAAATGTCCCTGCGGATCGCTCGCGTGGATCCCAGCACTGGCGAAATGGCGGGATCCTTTGTTAGCATTCAGCCTTCCAGCACCGAGCAAGGGGCGATGGAACCCCACACTGTTCGCATTCAAGGCCTGTTTTACGCCCGCCTGGCGGGAGAGTCTTGAAAGCGCCTGAGGGCAGAGAATAACCCGCCTCAAACCAGGATGGGCAGGGATCCCGGAGATCTCCGCCCGTTTCTGTTGGCTATGTTCTCTGTCCAGGTTGGCCCCTTTTACCTGTTGGGGAAGTGTGCAGCGATAAAGTCTGGGCCAGATGCCGCCACAGGTTCATTTGCAGATGGCCGATGCCACTAACCTGCCTTTTATGTTGACTCTGGACCCAAGGGGACTCTCAATCTGGACTCAAGGAAGCCCTTTGTGAGTTCCGCTTCAGCCAGTACCGCCACCAGTGCGGATCCGAGTTCCGCTGCGCTTGCTACCCTGAACGGAGCCACTTTGCCGCAAGATGAGGTTCAGGGCAAAGAGGGAAGCGATGGCCAACTACGACTGGATCGTGATCGGTGGCGGGATTACCGGGGCAGCCCTAAGCTATGAACTGGCCCGCCAGGGGGGATCCGTTCTGCTGATGGAGAAAGATGGAGTGCTGAACGGAGCAACCCGCTACAGCTACGGGGGCTTGGCCCATTGGGCGGGCAAAACGCCGCTGCTCAAAGCTCTGGGGGAAGAAGGGATCCAACGCTACCGCACCCTGTCAGAAGAGCTGGAGGCAGATATTCAATTTCGCGAGCTGGATCTGCTCATGCCCATTGCCCCCGGCTACGATGCAGAGGCCGTTGAGGCGGATCTGGCCGACTGTCGCATCCCACCCCGGCGGATTTCGGTGGCGGCAGCCTGCGAGCTGGAGCCGCTGCTGGATCCGGCCGCTCTGGAAGTAGTCCTCTGGGCTCGGCATGGCCACATCAACCCCTTGTTGACGGCGCTGGCCTTTCAAAAAGCCTTTCAACGATTGGGGGGATCCCTCTTGATCGCAACAGCAACGGCCCTGCGGCGGCAGGGAGCGCGCATCACGGGCGTAGAGTCCGGAGCCGACTGCTACGGAGCAGGCCAGGTGGTGGTGTGCGCCGGCGGCTGGACACGGGCTCTGTTGCGCCAAGCGGGAATCCGGGTGCCCATCTACTACACCCATGCCGAATCCCTGGAGCTGGAGCCCTCGGATTTGCAATTGAAAGCGTTGGTGATGAGCGTGCCCGTGCAACGCTTGGAACTGGAACGACAAGCCGCCCATCCCGATCGGGATCCCCTCTGGGACGAGCCGGGGCACGAGCTTGGCCCGCCGATTTTGGATGCCGGGATCCTGCAATTTGTGGATGGCAGCATTCGCATGGGCCAGATCAGCCGGGTATTGACAGATCCCCATGCCGAGGTGGATGCAGCCGCCAGCGAAGTCCAGATCCGGGAACAGGCTGGTCGCTACCTGCCCAAGTTGGCCCACCTGCCCGGACGGTGGTATCACTGCTTGGTGGCCTTTAGCGCCGATCACCAGCCTCTGGTCGGATCCCTGCCCGGTTGGGAAGGCTTGCAACTGTTTTCCGGCTTCAGCAACCCCCTGCCCATCGTGCCCGCTTTGGCCCGTCGCTTCGCCCAACAAGCCTATGGACAGGCGGATGAATGGATCCCTGCTCTATCGCCGGGGCGGTTTGCCCAGGTTTTGAGTTGATGCCTTGCCTATTCTCGATGACCATCGCCAACAAGTCTGGAATACGGCTATCCCGTCTGCAGCATAATGAAAGCCGGAAGTTCTCTGCGTCGGATCTATGCCTAACAGCTTGCCCAGCTCCGTCGATCTCAGCCAGAAGCGCATTTTGCTCACAGGGGGCAGCGGCTTTTTGGGCAAACATGTGCTGCAACAGTTGCAGGTGCTGGGGGTAAAGCCGGAGCAGGTGCGCATCCCGCGCTCCCGCACCCAGGATCTGCGCCGTTGGGAAGTCTGCCAAGAGGTGGTGCAAGGGCAAGATATCGTCATCCATTTGGCCGCCCACGTGGGTGGCATCGGCCTCAACCAAGCCAAGCCGGCAGAACTCTTCTACGACAACCTCATCATGGGATCCCAGCTCATCCACGCCGCCTACCTGGCCGGGGTGGAGAAGTTTGTCTGCGTGGGCACCATCTGCGCCTACCCCAAGTTCACCCCCGTCCCCTTCAAGGAAGAGGATCTCTGGAACGGCTACCCGGAAGAGACCAACGCCCCCTACGGCATCGCCAAGAAAGCCCTGCTGGTGCAACTGCAAGCCTACCGACAGCAGTACGGCTTCAACGGCATCTACCTGCTGCCGGTGAACCTCTATGGCCCCATGGACAACTTCGACCCCGAAAGCTCCCACGTCATCCCAGCTTTGATCCGCAAAGTGCACGAAGCACAGCAACGGGGCCAAAACTACGTCGAAGTGTGGGGGGATGGCAGCCCCACCCGCGAGTTTTTCTATGCCGAAGATGCGGCCCGCGGCATTGTCATGGCCACCCAGCTCTACAACGGGGCGGATCCCTTGAACCTGGGCACCGGTGAAGAGATCTCCATCCGGGATCTGATTGCCCTCATCTGCGAGCTGATGGAGTTCCGGGGAGAGATCCGCTGGCAAACGGACAAGCCCAATGGCCAACCCCGCCGCTGTCTGGATGTCTCCAAGGCCCGAGAGAGGATGGGTTTTGTGGCCAAAGTCGGCTTGCGGGAAGGGCTGCAGCGCACCATTGACTGGTACCGCTGCCACGCCTGTGCTGGGCAAAGTTAGGCAACGGCTTGGCTCTCCAGCCGGCCATCTTCCATGTGCAGCACCCGATCCGCGATGTCCAGGATGCGGTTGTCGTGGGTCACCATCAGGATGGTGCAGCCCTGCTCCCGCGCCAGCTTCTCCATCAGGGTCACCACCTCGCGGCCCGACTTACTATCTAGGGCTGCCGTGGGCTCGTCCGCCAGCACCAGCTTGGGATGGCTAACCAAGGCGCGGGCAATGGCCACCCGCTGCTTTTGTCCGCCGGAAAGCTGTTCCGGGTAGTAGTGGACGCGATCCCCCAGGCCCACCGCCGCCAGCATTGCTTCCGCTCGCTGCTGGGCTTCCTGAGGAGAGAGGCCGTTGTGCAGCTCCAGGGCCATGCGCACGTTTTGGGCTGCCGTCAGGGATCGCAGCAGGTTATGGGCCTGGAAAATGTACCCGACCTGGCGGCGGATTTGAATGAGAGTACTGGGCTGAGCTCCCCGCAGCTCCTGTCCCAACACCCGCAAGCTGCCCTCCTGCACCGAGCGCAAGGCCCCCAGCAGCGTCAGCAGGGTGGTTTTGCCGGAGCCGGAAGGGCCAGTCAGCAGCACGATCTCCCCTGGCTGCAGGGCAAAGCTAATGTCGAAGAGAATCTGCTTGCGCAGGGATCCCTCGCCGAAATAGTGGTTTACACCTTCGGCTTTCACCACTGGCTCAACGGCATTCTGGGCAGAAGCAAGGGCAGCTTGATCGAGAAGAGGAGTCAGCATAGGAAACTCAAAATCTCAAAACTTTGCGTTGACAACTCATTGACCACTTAGGCCGTCATTTGGAGCGTTGAGATGAGACCATTTAGAAACCTTTGGCCGGAGAGCGTTGATGAGGATCCCAGCAGTTTTTAGACAGTTTAGTTCAAACCCTTCACCATCCATCCAGCCCCCTTTGACAGACTATTGCTCAACACCCTAGCGCTTCACCCATGGCCAAAACTCTAGAAAATGTCGGCAGGATCGGCTGCCCGCAGCCGTCGCACGGCAATCGCTCCTGAGATGAAACACATGCTCACCGCCAGCCCCAGCACCAGCACTGCCCGGTTGAAGGTCATGGCAATAGGCAGCAACGTGGCATTGGCCGTCAAATCGTAGAGCAGAACCGACAGGGCAAAGGCAGGAATGTACCCCAAGCCGGCCAGCAGGATCGCCTCTTGAAATACCACCCCCAGCAGGTAGGTATCGGTATAGCCCATGGCCTTGAGGGTGGCATATTCTGCCAGGTGATCCGACACATCGGTGTAGAGAATTTGATAGACAATCACAATGCCGACAATAAAGCCCATGCCCACCCCCAGGCCGAAAATAAAGCCGATGGCTGTGCCCTCTTCCCAGTAGGTTTGCTCCATATCGATAAACTCCGCCCGTGAGAGCACCCGCACATCTTCCGGCAGCAAAGCTCGCATCTGCCGCACCAAGGGATCCGGATCCACACCCGGCTGAAGCTGCACCACGCCGATATCCACTAGGCCGCGCCCCCGCTGCGGAAAAATGCGCAGGAAATTGAGATCGCTGGTGAGAATGGTGCCGTCGGCTCCGAAGGTGGCCCCCATCTCAAACAGGCCCCCCACCTGGACGCGGCGGTTTCCCACCTCAGTAACCACCTCTCGCCCGGACTCAAACCACTCTGGGATGGGGCCAAACTCGCTGCGGGAGCGGCGGTCAAAAAGCACCACGTCCGCCTTTTTGATCTCTTCCAGCTTGTCCGGCGTCAGTTCCGGCAAGTCCAACAGATCAGCCGAGGGATCCACTCCTACCACAAAAATGCTGCGGGTACGGCGGGTCTCTGGGTTTTTCCAGAGGGCAAAGCCCACATAGACAGGCGAGATGGCCCGCACCCCCTCAAAGCCCAAAGCCTGATAGAGTCGCCGCTGGGAGAAGGTGTTCATGGCAATCAGGGCGTTGGACTGAGGGCTGACCAGGAAGATCTCTCCCTTCAGGGCCACGTGGAAGCGGATGGCACTTTCCAGCAGGCTGTCTTGGAAGCCCAACTGCATGAACATCAAGATGCAAGCAAAGGCAATGCCCGCCAGGGCCACCAGCAGGCGGATCTTCTCCCGCGTCAACTGCAGCCAGGCCAACGGGATCCGATGGGCGATAAAAGCCACACTGAACAGGCTGTACATGGGCTGAGCCTACCCCTCGACATCGATGGCCACATTCACCTGCAGGTTGGTCAGGCCAGCCACGCGGGCGCTGCTCTCCGGATCCAGGCGGATATACACCTCTACCACACGGGCATCCACATCGGCAGCTGGGTCGGTGTTGAGCACATCTTTCTTGCCAATCTGCAGGCCTACCCGCTCCACTCGGCCCTGCAGGGTTTCTGGCAGAGCGCGGTTGCTAATGGTGGCCTGCTGGCCTGGCCGAACCCGCAAGATGTCTGTTTCGTAGACCTCGGCCACCACCATCATTTGGTCAGTGTTGCCCAGCTCGAGAATGCCCTCGCCGGCGGGGATGACCTCTCCAGGGCGGGTGTGGATCTTGAGCACCTGTCCAGCACGGGGAGCGCGGATGAGGGTGCGCTCTAGGCGAGCTTCTGCCAGTTCCAGATTGCGGGCCAGGGATCCCAGTTGGACTTGGGCTTGGGCCAGACTCAGTCCTGCCTCGGCAGCTTGGACTTGGGCTTGGGCATTGAGCAGATCCCGCTCACGGGCCAGGCGCAGTTGGCTCAGGGTGGCTTCGGCAGCCCGCAAGTCCTCCTGTCGTTGCCGCACCAGCAGCCGGCGTTGATCCAGCTCTTGTTGCGAGATTGCTCCTTCCTGCCAGAGCTCCTGAAAGCGGGCCAGATTGGCCTCGGCATCGGCCAGTTCTGCCCGGATACGTTCCACCACCGCTTCCTGGGAGCGGATTTGCATCTGTTGCGGCTCGTCCAGACGGCTGAGGCGGGTGCGTGCCTCTTGGATTTGGGCCTGACTGAAACGGGTCTCGGCCTGCAACCGGGCGCGGGCCTCTTGAAGTTGGGCGGCAGCGTACTCTCGCTCCGCCAACCGCTCGGCGTAGCTTTCCAAGCGGGCCAGCACTTGGCCTGCCACCACGCGATCCCCCTCGGCCACCAGCAGCTCTCCCAGCCGTTCTCCGGGGGAACCGGCAATGCGCAGCACTTCCCCCTCCGGCTCCAGGCGACCCAAAGCACCAACTTGCGGAGGCAGCCGCATTTCCACCGTTGCCTCTGCACTTCCCGATACCGACTGTGTGGCTCCCTGTTGGCTCAATCCCAGCCATGCCAGACCGGCACAACCAAGCAGCCCGACTCCTGCCAGCGACCAAAGCGCTCGTGGGTTCATGGCCTTTTACCCGCTGTGGCTTTGCAGACGACAAACGCCGCCTCTTTTTCTTAAATAAGTGTAAAGTTTTTGGGATGAAAATGTCCAGCCGTATTCTATATTGCTTGTCTTCACCGTATTTTCACCCCCTGTGGGTTCCCCAAGGTGCCGGCAGATCACGGCAACCGGTGGGGCGCAGCCTACCTAGCTCTGGGGATTCCTGATATGATGTGGCCTGTTCGAACCTGTTTGTAGTCAGCAGAACGCAGTCCTTTTTTTGGAGTGTGGCGGTTTTAGGAGTGGGGTGGAGTTGCGATGGTGGAAACAGTTGGAGGAGGGGATCCCATCCCGCCGTTGCCGGTTCGGTCTCAGCCTCCGCCCCTGCATTTGGATCCCCTAGATCCCTTGCTGTCCACCTATCACTTTGTGGGCATTGGTGGAGTGGGGATGTCGGCCCTGGCCTATATCCTGGCTAAACAAGGGTTTCGCGTTTCCGGATCCGACATTGTCGCCAATGGCCGTACCCGCCGCCTGGAAGCTTTGGGGGTGCGCTTCTTTCAGGGCCACAGCTTGGAGGGGTTGGTCGGGGATCCCCAGGTGGTCTATTCCAGCGCCATTCGCCCCACCAATCCAGAATTGGCTGCTGCCCTGGGCAAGGGATTGACGGTTTGGCACCGGGCAGACTTGTTGGCGGCTCTGTTTAACCGTCGCTCTGGCATTGGGGTGGCCGGCACTCACGGCAAAACCACCACCAGCAGCATGATCGGCTATGTGTTGCTCTCGGCGGGCTGGGATCCCACCTTGATTATCGGCGGGGAAGTGGATGCCTGGGATGGCAATGCCCGTCTGGGCCAGGGGGAGTATTGGGTGGCGGAGGTGGATGAGTCGGATGGATCCTTGGTGCGGCTCTATCCCAAGATTGGGGTGATCACCAACATTGAGCTGGATCACCCCGATCACTACGCCGATTTGGGGCAGGTGATCCGGGCTTTTCAACAGTATGGGCAGCAAAGCCAAACCCTGGTGGCCTGTCTGGACTGTCCCAACGTGGCGGCTCACCTGGCGGTGGATGTGGGCTACAGCCTGACCGGTCATCCCCAAGCCCAGTACCAAGCTCGCCAAATCCTCTACACTGCCAGTTTCACCTGCGCCGAGATTTGGGAAAGGGGATCCCTGCTCGGCCAGCTCCAGTTGCAGGTGCTGGGATCCCACAACCTCAGCAATGCCCTGGCGGCGGTTGCCGTTGGGCGACAGTTGGGCTTGGAGTTTGCGGTGATTGCCTCAGCTTTGGCGCAATTTCGGGGGGCGCATCGCCGCTTTGAGCACAAGGGGGAAGTGGGTGGAGTCACCTTTATCGACGACTATGCCCACCATCCCAGCGAGATTCGGGCCACTCTGCAGGCAGCCCGTCTGCAACAGCGGCGGGTGGTGGCCGTGTTTCAGCCTCATCGCCACAGCCGTTTGGCTGCCTTGTTCCAGGATTTTGCCCGCTGCTTTGGGGAGGCGGACGTGGTGGTGATCGTGCCTACGTATGGAGCGGGAGAGCCGGCGCCTGAGGGTTCCGACAGCTTGCGCTTGGCCGTGGCGGTGGCGGAGCACCATCCCCATGTGCGCTATGTGTCGTCTTTGCCGCGATTGCCGGAGGTGTTGCCGTCCGTCCTGCAGCCTGGAGATCTCGCCGTTTTTTTGGGCGCAGGGGACTTAAATCAGCAGATAATCGCTACGATGCGGGCATATGCGGCTCAGGTGAGGGAACAGCCTGGGCAAGCCAAAAATCCAAACTTCAGCTGAAAAGATAGCTGCTTCTGAGGTATTGAATCATGACGACGGCTCCGGTGGTGCCTCAGCGGGACGGTTCCTGTGAGTCTGAGGCGGCAAGTCTTACCGCTGAAGACAGGCTTCTCCCCCGCGGGCCGGCGGCTCTGCTATCTGGACGAATTCAATCGGGGATCCCGTTGGCTCCTCTGACCACCTTTCGCGTGGGCGGCAAAGCGGAGTGGTATTGTGAGCCCCGTAGCCATCTGGAGCTGCAGCAGTGTTTGGCTTGGGCGCGAGCAGAAGGGATCCCCACGACGCTGTTAGGGGCAGGCAGCAATCTGCTCATCAGCGATGCGGGGTTGAAGGGGCTGGTGATCGGTACCCGCCGTTTGCGGGGGATCCAACTGCTGGAAGGGGGGAGAATTTGGGCCGCTGCCGGAGAGCCTTTGGTCAATCTGTCGCGGGCCGCCGCCAGGCAAGGCTGGAGTGGGTTGGAGTGGGCGATTGGGATCCCGGGCACCCTGGGGGGAGCCGTGGTGATGAATGCGGGTGCCCACGGACGCGCCATGGCGGATGTGCTGGTGGAAGTGCAGATTTTGGACGAGGAACAAGAGCCCTGCCGCCTAGAACCTGCCGATCTGCAATTTGGCTATCGCCGCTCTCGCCTACAGGACTCCCCCTGGACGGTGACAGGAGCGACGCTGCAGTTGATCCCAAGCAGGGATCCGTCCCAGGTGCAGTGGGAAACCCAGCGCTACCTCAACCAACGCCTAAGCTCTCAGCCCTATCATTTGCCCAGTTGTGGCAGCGTCTTTCGCAACCCCGAATCTCACCCTGCCGGCTGGCTCATCGAGCAGGTGGGGTTGAAGGGGTACCGCATCGGTGGGGCCCAAATTTCAGAGCGCCATGCCAACTTCATCCTCAATTGCCATCAGGCGAGTGCCAAGGACATTTACCGCTTGATTCGCTTGGCCCAGGAAAAGGTCTATCAGCAATGGTCGGTGCTTTTGGAGCCGGAAGTGCGCATTCTGGGATCCTTTGAGGATTAGAGGAGCATTGGGCAGACAATTTGGACTGTTTTCTTTTGGTGATTTTGATGATTCTGCTCTTAAACTGTTCTTACCGCCTTTTGTAGATGTTCGCCTATCGGCTTATGAGTCAAGATGCAGCCACCTTACGTCGTTTAATTCGACGGCTCAATCAGTCCCACACCACTGCGGAAGAACGCCGCTATTTGGTGGAGATCGGCAGCTTGGCTGCTTTGCTCACCCCGGAAGAGGCTGCCGCTTTGGCCCAGGATCCCAAGCAACTCACCGCCGAGCAGCACTATCGCATTTGGGACTGGGTGCATCGCTGGGAACGGGAGCACCGCCACGAAGATCTGGACTGGGATCCCTCTCTAGACCGACACAACGACTAAATCAGTCGCGGTGATTATCGTTACCCAGAACGTGTCTAAAACATTTCTTTCATCTCTTCTAAAGCCATGAGTGACTCCGGGAGAACTTGCCCTCCATCAACGACGAGAGTTTGGCCTGTAATGTAAGCAGCCTCTTCAGAAGCAAAAAAGAGTGCTGCGTTAGCAACATCCTCAACACTACCTAGACGTTTCATAGGAATCGAGGCTGCCATCTTAGCCAAATAGTCAGCCCCTAAGCTGTCCAATCCTTCTGTGTGGATGTTGCCTGGCATCACAGCATTGATAGTGATGTTCCAGGGAGCAAGCTCAATGGCGGCGGTGCGAATAAACCCTAACTGTCCGGCTTTAGAGGCTCCATAATGACTCCACCCCGGATACCCAGTGATGGGCCCAGTGATTGAAGAAGTTACGATGATTCGTCCCCACTGCTGCTGCTTCATCGCTGGCAAGACTGCAGAAATACTCAGAAACATTCCCTTGAGGTTAGTGCTGAGAACAAGATCAAAGTCTTCTGAGGTCATGACATCCAGTTTAGCTACTGGGAAGATTCCTGCATTAGCACACAGTATGTCAATGTGTCCATACCGCTTAAGTGCTGTAGATGCAAAAGCATGGCAGGACTCAGGATTTGTAACATCTGCCGCAAAGGCCGATACGTTTGAACCCAATACTGAGGCCAAGGTTTCCGCTTGCTCCAGATGTCGAGAAACAACTAACACATTAGCTCCTACTTCGGCAAAACGCTTGACCAAACCACGTCCAATGCCGCGACTTCCCCCTGTGACAATTACTGTGCGTCCAGCTAGAGACCTAAACATTTTTTCTCCTCAAGTCGAAGTTAGGAACAGACAAAGTAATAGCAACTACTACTTCTAGCTAGGTTGGCATAAGTCAAACTTGGCCTGTCTGTCGTGTCAACAGGTTTTAGAGCAAAGCCCTACACACATCCTCCAAAGCTTCTGCAAATAGCTCTGCTTCTGGAGATTGAAGACAGAGAGGCGGACGGATCTTCAGGATGTGCCCAAGACTTCCAGTAGCTCCTATCAAAATCTGCTTCTCCTCGCATAGGGCATTAATGATACGCGTTGCTCGTCTTACATCTGGCCTACCGTCTTTGGGATCAACTATATCTATTCCCAGATAAAGGCCTGCACCCCTCACTCCTCCTATGACTGGGTAATGAGTTGATAGGTCTTGTATCCATGAACGCAGTTTAGTCCCTAGCCAAGAAGCATTTTCTACAAGGCCCTCTTCCTCAATCACTTCCAAGACAGCTAGACCTGCTGCTGCCGCAACAGGATTGCCTGCAAAAGTATTGAAGTAGCCAAAATGTTCGCTGAAAGCCCGGAGATACTCAGGGCGAGTAACAATCCCTGCCATAGGAAAGCCGTTTCCCATGGCCTTGCCCAGAGTCACCAGATCGGGAACTACACCATGGCGTTCAAAGCCCCACATCGTCCCTGTGCGGCCAAACCCAGGTTGCACTTCATCAGCAATCCACAATCCACCTGCTTCATGGACGACATCCACAGCCGCCTGCAGAAATCCTGGCGGATCTACATAAACACCATCGCTCGAAAAGATTGTGTCCACTAAAAGCCCCGCAAAGGGAATTCCTGCTTGTTGGAGATCCTGGATCTCAGCAGCCACTGCTTCCGCGAAGCCTTTCCCAACATCCAAGCCATAGTAGAGAGGATCTGGAGGAGGCACCGTACGAACGTAACGTGGCAGTGAGCCCTGGCGGTAAGAAGCTGGCGAAACTTCTGTAACTGCCGCTGTATTCCCATGGTAAGCATTGCTGGATACAATAAAACCTTCTCCCTTTGTGAAGTAACGAACAATTCGCAACGCCAAATCATTACTCTCACTGCCCGTACATGTTAAAACCAGATTTGATAGTTCAGGAGGAAATAAAGATAGCAGCTTCTCCGCGTAGTCATTGAGAATTCTATAAAGGTAACGAGTGTTAATGTTTAGCCTTTGGATCTGATCGCATACTGCCTTAGTAACTCGAGGATGACAGTGACCAACCGAAGGTACGTTATTGTAGAAATCCAGATAGCGAGTACCGTCAGCAGCAAGAATTGAGCAACCTCTGGCACTGACAATATGCAGAGGACGCTGGTAGAAGAGGACTGAGAGGGATCCAAATATCTGCTCTCGTCTTCGCAGGAGCTCGGCTAAATTATCTTCAAAAGTGGAAAGATCTGCGGATTCTAAAGCAAACGCATTCAGAGCGAGTATTTCCTTTTTGTCTTTCATAGTCATTGCCATTGCATCTATTCAAGCATAGCACTGAAGAAACCTTTCTGCTAATTCTAGCGTTCCAGAAGTATAGGACTCCCCTAGCTCCCGAGCCGTCGGGGTTTCAGAATGGGAAGCAATCCAGGCAGTTAGAAGAATTCGACGCAGCATGACAAAGACGGGTATTTGAGCAACTTGAACGTCTGTCAGAGGGAGTTCGGTTCTATATCCCTCTACCCAGGCCGCTTGTAAATCTGGAAGATAAGGCTTATGTTCGATAAACGAAGCTGCTGCAGCAAAGTCATAGAGAAACCAGCTAAATCCACAATCGTCAAAATCTATGACATAAATTCCATCATCATTTACCAGTAGATTAGTAAGTCGAAGGTCAGCATGGATGAGTCCAAAGTTTTCTGGCTGACTCAGAGGCTCCAGCAACTTGCGTAAGACTTCAACAGTTCGTTCTAACAGATTCGTTCCCTCATGCGTGAGACCTGGTGCTGCTCGGTAATCACCCCAAATCTTTACTGACCCAAGTGTCATCTCAAAATCCCAGGTTTTACGTTTGAATGAGGGGGGTAAACACCAGACCCGAGCGTGCTTGTGAAGTCTAGCAGTAATCACACCTAGGTTGTAAAAGTGTGTAACCAAATCTGCGCCTTCGGAGGGTGAATCTCCATCGACAAATTCAAAAGCAACCACGTAAAGGATCACATTTTCTTGTTTAATCTCTCCAACTAACTTCCCATCCCTCAAGGGAATAATACTTGGAGTTTTTACTCTTGTATCTTTCCTGATTGCCTCAATCCAAAGCAACTCTGACTCTATTTCCTGAAGGTCATGATAACCAGGGCGATATACACGGAATACCAAATCCTGATCAAGTCCTGTGTTCCTCGCTAGAAAAGTAGCGTTCTCTGATATATTGAGCAGATCTATCTCCGCTGCGAGATTCACACCCCAAGATGGTAACAATTGATAGAGCCCTTCTTTGATTTGTCGAATAAATTCGTCGGTATACATTGATTACCTCACTTTGTAGCATCCTGCCGGGAAAGCTGATGAAGTTGAAGGCGACGAATCAAGACAAAGAGTAAGCCGCTCATAAGGAAGATAGTTGCTGCACCCAGAGTCGATATAGTTCCCAGAACTGGCACCATTGGTGTATATCCTGCCACCATTTTACTGTAGAGCCACTCTGGAATCGTAGAGTCGGCTCCAGATGTATACAGTGACAGCGGGAAGTTGCCCCAAGAAAGTAGAAAAGAAAAGAGAGCTCCTGATTGAATACCTGGCCAGAGTAGAGGTAGTGTAATCTCTCTAAAAACCTGCAAGTTGGAACAACCTAGATCATAAGCTGCTTCCTCTAGACTAGCATCAAACCCGTAGACCTGAATGGCCATAACTAGTGTTGCAACTGGAGCTATCCAGACCAAGTGAGCAAAGATTGCTGTACGCCAAGAGGTTTCAATTCCAAAAGTGTTAAAGAACAGTAGTAATGCAAGTCCAAGCACAGGTTGTGGAAAAAAAATAGGCAGAACAAGTACTTTCTGAAAAAGCTTACGCCCTCGCCAATTGAACCTAGCAAAGGCCAGAGACCCGCAGAAAGCAATCCCTACGGAAAGAAGTGTAACAGAAAAAGCAATTAGAAGAGAGTTAGTAATTATTGTGTGAATTTCCAGCGATTCAAGCGTTTGTTCCCACCACCGAGTAGAAAATGAGCGAATAGGAAAAGTAAAATAGCGGGCTCTGGAAAAGCTAGCTAGAACAGTACAGAATAATGGCAAGTAAATGGTCAGGAGAGCAAATCCTGTCCATACCCATGTGAGGATTTCAGATTTCCGCCGACCAGGAAGTTTCATAAAAGTCTCAAAGTGCTCTAGATCTCTAGCTTCTATCTCAGCTATATCTCTTTCTTACCTAAAATTCGATCTAAATCAACTTTAGAGAAGATAGCCATAACAAGACCACCAATCCATAGTGTCAACAGAACAGAAAGTGCAGACCCCAAAGGCCAATTCTGAGCATAGGTAAAGGCATGCTCTACATCATGGGCAATCACAATTACAGATTGACCTCCCAAAATTCGGGCCTCCGTTAAAGCACCGAAAGCTAAAACAAATGTAAGCAACATCCCAACCAAGATTCCGGGTAATGCAATAGGCAATTCTACTTCTCGCCAAATCTGCCATCGATTAGCCCCTAAATCTGCAGCAGCATCGCAGAGGTCGCGAGGAACCATTGCTAACCCTAAGGTAACAGGAAAGAGCATAAATGGAAAATGGGTATAGATCATTCCTGCCAATATCATTCCGGGCTGGTACAGAACTTCTAGTCCACCTTGCCATCCCAAAGCTTCGATTGTTCCGTTGAGAACCCCACCTTTAATGAAGAATAGCACCCATCCATGAAGGCGAACATTCTCGGAAATGAAAAGAGGAAAGATGAAGAGATTGGTAACCAGACCAGCCCAGTGACCGAAAACACGGCATAAACCATGAGCTATAGGGTAGGTAAAAAGGAATAACAGACAACAGGTAGCAAGTGCGAGACCGTTAGACCAAATGAAAGATCTCCAAATGCTATTTTCGGCCCTAATCAGCTCGCTATAATTTACTAGCGTGAAGGATCTCAGCAATTCAAAGCTACGAGGAGTTGCAAATGAGTAGAGTAAAATCACGCACAGTGGCAAGAAAAAGCCCACTCCCAGAAGAACAAGGCTAGGTATCGCCAGAAGAGCGGGCGACAAAGATGCTTTCCCGCGATTCTCCAATAAAGACGGCAGAGCTGTTGTCATAATTACCCTAAATTGCTTACCATTTCACCTAACTCACTACTGTAAACGCATCACTAGCATTCCACCCTAAGGTAACCTCCATCTGTAATGATAGACTAGAAGCCTGAGAACGTGAAACCTCGACTAGCATCATTTTCTCTCCAACCCTTACTTGATATTGAATCCTCGAGCCCAAGTCATATCTGTTATGAATCTCTCCGATAAGAATATTATCTGCAGTTTCATGAGGACGTAAAACTCGCAGGCGTTCAGGTCGGATTACTATATAAGCAGAGCAAATATCTGGTTCACCAGGAGGTGGGAGAACACAAAAAGATCCATCAACATCCTCTCCTGACCAAATCAAATCCTTCTCTCTACGTTTTACCCTGATAATATTTACATCTCCCATGAACTCTGCAACAAACCGATCTGCTGGACGCTCGTAAATCTCCTCTGGTGAGCCGACCTGAATTAATCTTCCTTGGTGCATGACAGCAATCCGATCAGACATCACCATTGCTTCCTCTAGGGAGTGAGTGACATAGACAAAAGTCTTCCTTGTCGCTTGATGAAGCTCCTTAAGCTCTTTTTGCAAAACCTTTTTCAATCTATAGTCAATAGCAGAAAGCGGCTCATCAAAAAGTAAGACTTCGGGATCAAAAGCTAACGCGCGGGCTAGGGCAACTCTCTGTTTTTCTCCTCCCGAGCAGTGCATGACATTCCTGCGGTAATAGTTTTCAGGCAGGTGTACAGTAGCCATAAGCTCTAAGGCTCGGCGACGGCGTTCAGGAGCACCGACTCCTCGAACCTTTAGAGGAAACTCAATGTTTTCTCCTACAGTTTTATGGGGAAAGAGAGCTAGAGATTGAAACACTAGACAGGTAGGACGCAAGTTTGGAGGCAAGTCATTGATACGATTGCCTCGCAGGATGATATTTCCTTGGGAAGGCACTTCCATGCCCGCAAGCATGCGAAGTAAAGTTGTCTTTCCAGATCCCGAAGGACCCACCAAAGTTAAGAATTCCCCCTCATAGACATCTAGGTCTACTTTGTGAACAGCCACAAATGAACCAAATGCTTTAGATACCCCTATTAACTGTAGAACTGGTGTTGAGGAATAGCTTCTCTGAGTGGAAAACTCTTGGCTCTGTAGCTTGACGGCATCCATGTGCTGCCACCCCTCTGCGCTATGTCCGCAAGCGTTTGGCTGCATTCATCAAATCTAAGGCTTTGCTGTAGTCAGGAACGATGTTATACTCTGTAGAGCGAGCCATTTCTTCTTCAAGACTATCCCACTGGATTGCCTCTAGCTGTTCTTTGGTGAATAATTTGAAGCAATCTGGATTTCCCATCTGGGTAACCGGGTTAAATGTTCCCTCCGCAAAGGCAACGCGGTGAGCGATTTCTGGTTCCTGAATATACTTGAGAAACTCGAATGCAAGCGGTGAGAGCTGTGGGTTATTAACTACAGATGTAATCTCAATCCAGGCGATTCCCCCTTTATTTCCAGGCATTGGCCCTTTGAGTGGAGTGATGCCGCGTAGTTCTAGGAAGCCCTCCGCCCTAGCAGGTGAAACAGAGTATGTCCCACCAGTGAATTGCAAGTCAATCTCCCCTGAGACTAAAGCTTGGTTCATCGCAGCGATATCCCCAATCAGCTTTGCATTACGAAACAAGGTTTTGGCAGTCTCAAAAAACCTGGACATCTCCTCTTCAGAATGCTGCTTAAAGGGATCAATCCCTGCTACCAAGAAGATGTGAAAGACATTCCAGTCATCTGACTCCAGAATACCGTAACGACCAGCTAATGCCGAGTCGTTGAACAGCTCCCAGCCCTCTTCCTCAGCTGTTTTGCGACTAATCTTGTTGGTATTGACCACAAAGGAAAAGGGACCAAAGCGCTGAGCCATACCCAACAACTCTGTTCCAGTAGCATCCATCGCCCACTTGTAGGGGGGACGAAATTGAGGAAGCATGGACTCAAAATAATACTCAAACTCCTTACGGGGAAGAGGTTTAATCAGGTTTTCCGGATACATGACCTCTCGTGCCCAAGGGTTGTTCACATTGATTAGATCCCAAACTCTAGTCTCGCCTGCTCGCAAGCGATTGATCATTGTGGGATCATTGGTTAAGGTTTCAGCTTTCACCGTTGCACTGTACCGTTGGCGGAAGGGATCAAGAACCTGCGCAGAGTTGTAACCCTCCCAGCACAGAATATTCATCTCTTTCTCTCGCGCGGCAAAAGCCTCTTGGTACTGCCTCAAAAAGCCACCGCTAATTGCAACACCTACACCTGCAGCAATGCTCTTAACTACCGACCTTCTAGAAATGCTCATGACCAAGCCCTGCAAGTCAAGATTCCCCTGTACCGTATCTCCAACAATGATGAACGATCTGTAGCTTAGGGCACATTTCCCTAGGAGATTGTGGGGTAATCGTGTCTCATCTAATCTTGTTCTTGCCATGGGGGAATATAGCGCCATGTTAGTTATAGGTGCGTGTAGGTGCGTGGCTGTAAGTAAGAAGCTATTGTCTCGTTGGCAACGACTTTACTGCTACCTCCACGATGCAGCTTTTGCAAAGTACAGAGGGCTTTGGAGAGATACTGATGTCAGTACAGTGTGCGAAGCGAGTACAAGGGCAGAGGTGATATGTTAGGAGCCTCCAGATAGCCAATGTCGAGGAGCTATCAATCTGCTCTCAGAGTCATGCGTTTGTTGCGTTTGTAAAGCGGCAGGGAGCGCGATCCGCCAAACCAACGCCTACTACCCCCTACAGGGATCCCCCACTCCCGAAAGCTCCCAGAGCTGGGTCTACCAGGATTTCTCGCCGGGATTGCGCTTTTTCCCCGATGGATCTTTTTCCAATGGGCGGCTGCAGCTGGCGCCGTTTAGTGATTTTGCCGTCGAGCAGGGCTTTCTCTGGGGGGATCGCAAGGCGCGGCTGGTGCAACAGTGGGATGCCCAAGGTCGTCTGGTAGAGGTAACCGCGATCCTGGAGCGGCGCGGCCAAGCTTTGGATCCCGTTGCAGACTGTGCACCCCTGAGCAGAGAGCAGCTGAGAGCCTGCCTCCA
Organism: Thermostichus sp. MS-CIW-40; assembly: GCF_054058315.1. Classification (NCBI taxonomy): domain Bacteria; kingdom Bacillati; phylum Cyanobacteriota; class Cyanophyceae; order Thermostichales; family Thermostichaceae; genus Thermostichus; species Thermostichus sp. MS-CIW-40. The sequence continues at coordinate 40,361 of NZ_JBSSAC010000006.1, read as the reverse complement.
AGGGAGATGGCGGGGGATCGCCCAGAGCTTTGCGGTTGCCGAGGGCCGGTTTGCCGAAACCGAGGTGGACTGCTCGGGGGCAGAGTGGTTGAGCAACTGGGATCCCTTGCCGGGAGGGCTGTGGATTGGCGGGCCGGATCCCTTGCCCATCCCTACCGCCCACCGGGATCGCAGCTTTTCGGTAAGCCTGAGCTGGTTTCCGCAGTCGGAAGACTGCCATTGTCTCTTGCGTTTGATCCGGGACTACGATGCCCGCGGTGCTTGGCAGCGGGTTACGCTGATCCGGGCGCAGAAGGATCCTGGTTGAGGAAGGCGCAAACCTGGTCAAACACCGTTTCCCGCTCCCCGTCCAAAGTGAGGATGTGGTCGGAGTGCTCCAGCCAAGACAAGATCTTCTCCTCGGATCCCAGCTCTTGATAGAGCCACATTGCCTGGTCGGGGTCCACCACCATATCTTGGCGGGATTGCAGGATCAGGGTGGGAACCCGGATGCCGGCCACTTCCCCCTTGACCCGCTCGATGAGCTCGAGGGCGCTGCGCACTGCCGACAGATTGAAGCTGCGAAAATAGGCTACCTTTTCCGCCAAAGCGCGGACATCCCCGTCCCGAATGGGCAGATGGAAGCGGGGGACATCCTCCAACAACCACCCCAGGCTGTTCAGGTACTGCTCTGGGCGAAAAAGATAGTACCAGTGGTGGCGAATGGCGAAAAACGGCGCCAGCAGCACCAATTTGTAAACAGGATGGGCAAAAGCCAGGTGCAAAGCCAGCAGACAGCCGGTGGAAAAGCCCACCAAGGAAACGCGCGGGTACTCCTGCCGCAAAGCCAGGTAATGCTCCAAAGCCCGCCCGTACCACTCCGTCCAGCGGGAAGGGGGCATGCGATGGGCCGGGCGGTCATGGCCGGGATAGTTAAATCCCTGCACCGTCAGGCCAGCCGCCAACAGCCGCTCTGCCAGCCACTGCAGCTCGTAGATGCCACCTCCCAACCCGTGCAGCAGCAGACAGGCGTGCCCCCCTCTTCCCCGCCACAAAAAAGGCTCATTGCTTAGCATCAAAACCTCGCCTCAGGACTTGCGGGATCCCTTTTTAACCCAGGGCGACATCCAGCAGCATCATCACCACAAACCCACTGATGACCCCAAAGGTGCCCTCCTGCTCTAACCCCTGCCGGTGGGACTCAGGGATGATCTCATCGGAAATGACAAACAACATCGCCCCCGCCGCAAAAGCCATGCCCCAGGGTAGTAGGGGCTGCGCCAGAGAGACCACCGTTGCTCCCAGGATCCCGCCGATGGGCTCCACCAGCCCGGTCACCAGGGCAATGGCAAAAGCAAACCGCCGCGAGTACCCCTGGCCCACCAGTGACAAAGCCACCACCAGCCCTTCTGGCATGTTCTGCAAGCCGATCCCCAACGCCAACGCCAACCCATCGCCGACTTGGCCGGTAGCGAAACCCACTCCCACCGCCAAGCCTTCCGGGAAATTGTGCAGGGCAATGGCAATGATAAAAAGCCAAATCCGCTTCAAATGGGCGCGGTTCTCCCCTTCAACCCCTTTGAAAAAGTGCTCGTGGGGAAAAAAGCGGTGGGCACTCTCCAGGAAGATTGCCCCCAACAACAGGCCCGCCGCCATCGCCACCGCCGCTCCAAACTGGGAATACCCCAGCGCCATGGCTGCCTCGGTGCCCGGCACCACCAGCGAAAACGAGGTGGCCGCCAGCATCACCCCACCCCCAAACCCCAGCAGGATCCCTTGTACCCTTTCGGAGAGCGAGGGAAGAAAAAGGGCCGGCAAAGCCCCCAGCCCCGTCGCCAAGCCGGCGATAAAGCTAGCCAGGGATCCCATCGCGATTGGATGCACAAGCCCCTCTCCACAAAGGCCGAATGCTTCTCAATTCTCCTCCCTTTCCAACGTTGTGTGAACATTGCTGGCTCGAGCGGCATAGGCGAGGTTCTGAAAGTTGGCTTGGAGCGCCAGATTTTGTGCTTACAAGCAAGGTACCTAAGAGCAAGTCTGAAGGAGCTATTCCCTAGTTGGAGTTTGCCAGCTAAGCCAAGGTTTATTACAATAATTGTAAATTGCCTCGGCACAGAAGCGTCCTGAACAGCAATTGGACTGGAGTACACTGCAGCAAGACAGGTCGATAAAAACTAAAGTCAAGTCCGATAGTGACGAGGAGTGAGAGAGCGATGAAGAAAAAAGCAGTTACAACTCTCTCTTGTGGCCTTGAGTCTAGGAGCGGCCTGTCTGGGGCTGACCGGCTGCGGTGACGGCGGAAGCGGTGGGACGACAGTGCCTACACCTACACCGACTCCAACTCCGACACCTACACCGACACTCACACCGACCCCAACTCCAACACCCACCCCAACCCCGACACCTACGCCCACACCGGGTGCCCCGACTTTTACCAAGGCATTTAGCCCCACCTCGGTAGCTGCCGGCCCTACTGCCAAAACAACTCTGACCTACACGATCACCAACACAGCCGCTCTGCCGCTGACGGGTCTAGCCTTTTCCGATCCCCTGCCTGCCGGCTTGATCGTTGCCACTCCCAACAACCTCAACAACGGCTGTGGCGGGACGCTGGCAGCTGCACCAGGAGCAACTTCCATCTTGCTGGTCAACGGCTCATTGGCAGCCAACGCTAGCTGCACCATCAGCCTGGATCTCCAGGTTACAGCCACGACAGCGGGATCCCTGACCAGCCCCGCGGTAACCCTGAGCAGCAACCAAGCGCCTAATGCCACCGCTGCGGCTATCAACTTAACGGTAACGGTGCCAGCTCCCACCTTTACCATGGCCTTTGCTCCCAACCCGCTTGGCCCAATCGGCCCAGCTCCCGTTACCGGGAATGGAACTCTGACGTTTACAATAACCAACAACGCTGCCATTCCATTGACGGGCTTGGCCTTTAACCACACCTTGCCGGGAGCGCCGCCTTTAACCGTAGGGCCTGGTGCACCTCCTCCCTTACCTGCTTCCTGTGGTGCTGGAGCTACCCTCACAGCGTCGGTGGGTGGGAACACCATTCAATTCACCGGAGGACAAGTGGCTGTCGGCGCAACCTGCACAGTGACCATCCCTGTCCAAACGGGACCTCTGACCTCACCCGGCACCTACACCTACCCCAACTCCCCAGTAACATTGACCAACGCTCAGGCCGCCCCTGCCACAGCAGGACCGGTAACCTGGACGGTTGTGGTGAATTAGTCCTTCAAAAGCAGCTCGGCAATTTGAACGGCGTTGAGGGCCGCACCTTTGCGGATTTGATCCCCGCACAGCCACAGCTCCAGGGCCTTGGGCTCGGAGATGTCCTGGCGGATGCGGCCCACCGCCACTTCATCCCTGCCGGCCACGTCGATGGGCATGGGAAAGCGGTTCTGCTGCCAATCTTCAATGAGCACCACCCCAGGGGCCTGGGCCAGGATTTGCCGGGCTTTTTCCACAGGGAAGGGCTGTTCAAACTCCAGGTTGAGGGCCTCAGCGTGGGTACGTAGCACCGGCACCCGCACACAGGTAGCTGTCAGCCGCAGGTTGGGGGATCCCATAATCTTGCGGGATTCGTTGACCATTTTCATCTCTTCCTGGCAGTAGCCGTTCTCTTGCAGGGGGCTGTTGTGGAGGAAGAGGTTGAAGGCAATGGGGTAAGGGAACACCTGGGGCTGCAACGGCTGCCCCTGGAGGTAGGCGTGGGTTTGCTCTTGCAGCTCCACCATGGCGCGGGCCCCGGCCCCACTGGCCGATTGATAGGTGGCGGCCACCACGCGGCGCAGCGGGATGTAGCGATGCAGGGGGTAGATGGCCACGCACATTAGGATGGTGGTGCAGTTGGGATTGGCAATGATCCCTTGGTGACGGAAGGCTTCCTGGGGGTTGACCTCCGGCACCACCAGCGGAACATTGGGATCCAGGCGAAAGGCGCTGGAGTTGTCAATCAGCACCGCCCCCGCCTCGACGATGGTTCTGGCCCAGGCTTTGGAAACACTTGCTCCGGCAGAGGCCAGCACCAGATCCAGGCCCCGGAAGGCCGCTTCTGAAACCGGCTCAACCGGGATCCGCTCCCCCTTGAAGGTTAGATAAGTGCCTGCAGAGCGGGGAGAGGCCAAAAGCTTTAGGTCGGCTACAGGAAAGTGGCGCTCTTCCAGCAGCATCAGCAGCTCTGCCCCTACTGCCCCTGTTGCTCCCAAAATGGCTACCCGTTGTTGCCGTGCCATGCTTTCTTGTCCTTAGGTTTTCCTAATTCTAGGGTTCCAGAGGTGGCTGTAATCGAGGCCAAAGCAGCCTGCACCTCTGCCAGCTCGACTTGATCGGTCAGCTCGGCCTGGCCGATGCGGCGGGGCAGAACGAAGCGAATCCGCCCCTGTTTGACTTTCTTGTCGGCCTGCATTGCCTGCAGCACTGCCTCCCAAGGGATCCCGGCCGGCCACCGGCTGGGCAGTCCTGCTTTCTCGATCAGGCGTCGTTGCCGCTCCGCCTCGGCGGCGCTCCACCAACCCAGGCGGCGGGCGATCTCCCCGGCAGCCACCATGCCGATGGCGACAGCTTCTCCGTGCAGATAGCGGCGGTAGCCGGTGGCAGCTTCTAGGGCATGGCCGAGGGTGTGGCCGTAGTTGAGGATGGCCCGCAGGCCCGCTTCTTTCTCGTCCTGCTGCACCACCCAGGCTTTGCACTCGGCAGAGCGCCGCAACAGATAGTGCAGATCGTCAGGGGCAAAGTCGGTGTAGCGGCTCAGTTGGGGTCGATCTTCCAAAAACTCAAACACATCGGCAGCCTGAATCACGCCGTATTTGATCACCTCTGCCAAAGCCGAAGTAAACTCCCGTGGGGGCAGAGTTTTCAGCACCGTCGGGTCAATCCACACCAGGCGCGGCTGATAAAACGCCCCGATCAAGTTTTTCCCCTGGGGATGGTTGACGCCGGTCTTGCCGCCGATGGCCGCATCCACCATCGCCAAGAGGGAGGTGGGCACCTGCACAAAAGGGATCCCGCGCAGCCAAGTGGCGGCGGCAAACCCCACTATGTCGCCAATGACCCCCCCTCCTAGAGCCACCAAGGTGGAGGAGCGCTCCAGGCCAAAGGCTAGGGCGGCGTCGTAGATCTTGGCCACCGAGCGCAGGGTTTTGTAGCGTTCGCCGGCAGGCAATAGGCAGAGGTGGGCGGCAAACCCCGCTTGTTGCAGCCCCTGCAGCAACTTCTCGGCAAAGTGTTTGGCAATGCCGGGATGGCTCACCACCAGAGCCCTGCCGGAAAGCCCTCTAGCTCGCATTTGGGATCCCAGCTGGATGAGGCTGTGGCCAGGGGGGCCTTCGGCAGACTGGAGGAGAATATCGTAGGAGCTGTGGGGAAGCTTGACAGGGATCAGATAGGGATCCATGCGTGTCGGTCCTGGGGGGCGGGATCCAGTGTGGCATGTTCTGCTCCCGTCTGCCTGCTGCAGGCATTGTCCTTGGGGTCTGAAAGCCCAGGGGATCCTGCTAGGGGTTGGGGTCAACCGGCTGCGGTTGGGGAGTGAGGGTTTCCAATTCCGGCAGAGCCATTCCCGCCGGGGAGGCCGAGTCTTCTTGGGCCAAATCCTGCAAAGCAGCTTGGGCCGGCTGAAATTGCGGATCCAGCTCCAGACAGCGCCGCAAGCTGGCCTGGGCGGCTTCTCGCTGGCCGGCCCGCAGTTGAATCAGCCCCAGGGTGTGCCAAAAGGCGGGCCGCTGCGGATCCAGGTGCGTGGCCTGTTGGGCGTCTGCCAGGGCAGGTTCCAGCTTCCCCAGTTTCAAGGCTTCCCAGGCGCGGTTGTTGAGGGCCACAGCATCTTCTGGGGTGAGCTGCAAAACCCGCGAGTAGGCTTGCACAGCTTGTTCGGGATCCCTCAGCTCGCTGTAGATCAACCCCAGGGCAAACCAGCCCCAGGGATCCCGTTCGTTGAGGCGGAGCATCTGCTGGCAGGCGGCACGGGCTTCTTCCAGCCGGCCCAGACGCCGCAGGCTGGTGATCTGGCCAAACCAGCAGGCAGAACTGCCGGGACGCTGCTGCACCAAGCGCTGGAAATGCCGTAGGCTGGCCTCATATTGCCCCAGCTCCTGCTGAGCTACCGCCAAGGCATAGCGGGCCGGAAAGTGCTCCGGCTTGATCTTGAGGGCTTCCTCGAAGTGGATACAGGCTTCTTTCAGGTAGCCCAATTTCTGGAAGGCCACACCGCGGGCGTACCAGCTTTTGTAGTTGTCGGCATCGTAGCGCAGAGCGCGTTCTAGGGCCTTGCTGGCCAGCCGATACTGCCCCAAGCGCAGCAGGGCCACCCCCAAGTTGTGCAGGGTTATGGGATCCCGGCGACGCAGCCGCAGCGAGCGCTTGTAACACTCGACAGCCGAGCGCAGCCGGTGGCAGTGGAAGAGGGCATTGCCTTGGTAGCGCCAAACCCGCGCACTTCTGGGGTTGAGCTTCAAAACCCGCGCAAAACTAGCCGCTGCCGAGCTAGGCCGACGCAGCCGCCGCAGCACGATCCCACGGGCCAGCCAGGTGCGGGGCTGCTTGGGGTTGTAGCGCAGCGCCTTGTTCAGGCTGTTCAGGGCCAGCTTAGACCGCTTCAGTTGCAGCAGGCGGATGCCGCGATTGTGCCAGGCCAGAGCATCTTCCGGGTTGCTCTCCAGCACCTTGTCGTAGTTAACCACCGCCGACTTGTACTGCCCCAGGCGCCCCAGAATCAGGGCTAGGCGCAGCCGGGTTTCTTCGTCGTAGGGGTTGATGCTCAGGGATCCGTTGTAGCTGTCCACCGCCTCGCGGTAGCGGGCCAGCTGCACCAGCACATCCCCACGGCGGCTCCAAGCCAGGGCGAAGTTGGGATCCATGTTCAGAGCCCGGTCGTAGGCGGCCAGGGCTTCCGTCAGGTTGCCGCGGCGACGCCAGTCTTCCCCCCGCTCGAATTGGATGTCGGCACTGTTCCACTGAAACAGCCGCTGAATGAACTGCAAAATGGCGATCTGACGCGCTCCTTCTTCTGGCGTGGCGGAGGGGGTTTCGCCCGTGGCAATGCGCAGGATGGCCATCTGGATGGCCCGCAAAAAGGCCTGAAATCCCCGCACCTCTTCATCTTCCAGGGACTCTTTCCCCTCACGGCGGCGGTATTGCAGCCGGAACCGCTGCAGATCCCCGGGGGCAGGGAAGCTGGGATCCAAAAAGTGCATTAGCTCCAAGGCGCGGTACTCAAACAGCACCGGATCCTCTTCTGAGCCAGTAAAATCCAGCAGGGGCGCCTCTTCCAGGGGGCGGGGTAGCTCAGTGGGGGTGTGCAGCAGCGTCAGCAGGCGCTGGTTTTGTCGTGCCGGGGCATGGGGAAACCCGCTGTACAGCTCATCCCTTGGCCAGGGATCGGCAACAAACTCTGGAGAGGCCACCACTCCCACCCAGCGGCATTGTTCGATGGCCAGTTGCAGCTCCAGCTTGCGGTTATCCCCCGGCTGCAGCATCCAGCGGTCAAACCAGACTTTGAAACCCTCGCGATCCAGCCGCTCCGCCAGTTGACGCGCCCACCGGGCTTGCTCTCGGTGGTAGCGCAAGAAAAGGTCGAACTTGTAATGCTCTGAAGACATGAACGCCCGCTCGCTGATCTTCTCCAGCTTATCTTTGCGTTATCGCCACGCGACGCTTTCACAAACGCAAACGCACTAGCGGTGCGGGGCACTGCCCTCCACCGAGTCTGGGGCAAGGAGCAAACCTTATCCCTACGCGACGCTTCTGCGAATGGCGATGATGAGCGGACAACGATAGGCGATAGTTGGTGCAGGGCTTGAAAGGAGCATGCCTCTAACCCCCAAAACCCTGAACTTTGCTGAATTTACTGAGCTTTAGGCGGTTTGGCAAAAGTCATTGAGAGGGATATAGTAGACCAAGTTTCCCCCTGATCCTTGAGTCCACCGCAACGGTTGCCGGGAAGTGAAGGGGGAAAGCGCTCGGGGGGTATTCCTCAGGGCTTTGCGGGATACCGCCTTCCTGCTCAGAGATAGGCAGGATGCGATCGCTTCTTTCCTGAACCATGTTCAGGAGAGTTCAGCGTGAATGTATCAGGGAGCACGTGCTGGGTGGAGTTTTGGCGATTGCGGCCGCGATTGGCTTGGTGGTCTTGCTGTTGGAAGCGATTCGATATCGCCGCTGGGGATCCGTTCGCCGCTGGCAACCGGCAGTGGGGCTGGGCTTGGTGGCCTTGGCGGCGCTGGGGTGCTGGCTGGGTCAGTTGCCGGATCTGATCCCCCTGGCTTTGTTGTTGGGGGGCCTGGTGGGGGTGGGTTTACTGGGGTTGAGTGGCTGCGGTCGGGCCGGGCAAGGGCTGGTGGTGCTGTTGCTCAGTTTGGCGGCCTGGCAAAGTCTGGCTGTCGGCTCCCCCGGTCGCATCAGCGTTGCGGAGCAGCATGGAATGCTCTTTCTGTGGGGCTGCGGCCTGGGGATGGGCTTGGTGGGGATCCCTTTGCTGGGGGTCTTGGCCGCAGCGGAAGCCCTGTCGTTGCTGATGGCGCTGGGCCAGGGGTGGAGCGGCATTGCCGCCATAACCTGGGGATCTCGCCTGCTGGAGATGGGATCCCAGCCGGATCTCCCTTGGCAGGTGCTGTTGCCGGTGGGGCTGGCCGCCCTCAGCTTGGTGGCAGGCACTGTGCCGCTCTTGACCGCCTCAGAAGACTCCCCCGGGCTGCTGTCGGCAGTGGGGCATGGGGTGGGGTGGCTGGTGGCGTTGGCGCTGGCCTTGGCCTTGACCCGCAACGGCCTATACCAGGATCCCTTCTGGGCCTTGCTCTACGGGGCAGGGGTGCTGCTCTCGTGGGCCTTGCTTGCCTTGGAGAACCAGACGGGACGGGGGATCCCTGCGCCGGCAGGGGAACCTGCTGGCGTCAGCGGGCCGGAGGCTTCAGCCAGTCGCGTCAGCGTTGCCGAGCAACAAGGATGGCTGCTCTGGCAGGCCTGCGTGGGCCTAACGCTGGTGGGCGGAGGAGCGCTGCTGGCGCTGCGATTGGGGGGATCCTACGGGGCGGCGCTCTTGGGGCTGGGGTGTCTGGCTTTTCCCAGCCGTTGGGGGGCCATGGCCGCTTTGTTTTTGTCGGCTCGCCCTCTGCTGCAAAACCTGTTGCACCAGTTCAACCTGCAGGTTGCCGGGATCGACCTCACCCAACCCTATGTGTCGGCGGCGCTGTACCTGGGAATGGCGGCCATGGCGCTGGCGGCGCTCATTCACTGGCTATACGGGCCAGACAAACCCCTGCAGACGGGGATCGCTCTGACGCTGGCCAGCCTGGCTTTGCCGGTGGGGGTGGGCTACTTCATTCACGCTCAGCCGCAAGCGGCCTTCCTATTGGGAGCTTTGATGACTGCTTTGATCCTGGCGGCGCTGCAGCCCATCCTCCTGCAGCAGGAGGGAAGAGGGGCGGAATCTCCAGGGATCCATTCGCGGCAGCGGGACGGAGTCCTTGGTTTGGCTCTGGCCACGCTCGCCATTCTGGGATCCAACCTCAGCCGCGATTGGACGGTAACCGGCTTCCATGCCACCCGCCTGGAACGGGCGCTGGTGCTGGCCGGGGTGGTCGGGATCCTGGCGTTGATTCTCCTGCTCTGGCAAGGCTGGAGCCTATGGCACTCTGGGAGAAGGCGCGCCCCCGCCCGCTGATGAAACCTGTTCCCCTGGGCACCCTCGGCACCTGGCAAGGGATCCTCGGCCCAGAACAAACCGCTGAGGCTCTGGGCAACCCCGGTGTGAAGGTGATCGGATCCCCAGCTCTGTTGACGTTGATCGAGCGGTGCGGCCACAACACCTTGCAGCCCTTCTACGAGCCGGAGGAAGCGGCGGTCGGGATCCGCTTTGCCTTGGAACATCGGTCGGCAGCGGTGGCGGGGGATCCCTTGCAGGTTCGGGTCGAAGTCGTGGCCGTGGAGGGAAGACGCATTCGGTTTCAGGTCGAGATTACCCAACAGGAGCGGCTGGTGATGCAGGGATCCTACACCTGCCTGGTGGTCGATTTGCCCCGTTTTCTGGCCCGCTATGGATTGACCGCGGAGGATCCCAGTCGGTGCTCAAGCTGTTCGCGTTAGCGGGACGGAGTCCTTTGGGATTGCTGCTGGCCGTCTTTGTGGGAACTCTCTTGTTCTGGCCTCAACAGCTCATTCTGCGCTACCGCAAACCCTGGCAGGGCCCCCTTGCCTGGATCTGGAAATGGCACGGGTGGGGGGGGTGGACTGTGCGGGGCAGCCGCCGTGGTTGGGAATGGCGTTGGGGATCCCTGCGCCTTCGCGGCCGTTGGCCGGCGCAGCGGGGAGAACGTTGCTCCCCCAGAGATTGGCCCTACCTGTGGAAGCTGGGCAAGCAGCTCCACATCCAATCTTGGCAAGGAGGGGTGGAAATTGGCTTTGCCGATCCGGCTTTGACGGGGCAATGCTTGGGACTAATCGCCGCTCTACCCCCTCAGTTGGCCCAACACCTGCGCTTGACCTTCGCTCGCATCGGTTGGCACGGATGGGGATCCCTGGTGATCCGGTTGCGCGGCTGGCAGGTGCTGGGGCTGGCCTTGAAACTGGGGTGGCTCGCCCTATCGCGCCGGTGGGACAGAGTCCTGCGGGCAACCGGGGGGGATCCCCGGCAGAAATAGCCAATGGGAAAGCTGGCCTCAGGAGAAAAGTGCTGTGGGGGAACTGCAGCGCTGACGCGGTCAGGCCGGCTGCAGCGCCGGGCAGCAATTCAACAGAGGCATGACCTACCCGCCTGATACATTTACGCTGAACACTGCTGAACATCACTGTTCAACTATGCAGCGATAGCATTCTGTTTGTCTCCATTCGCGTTAGCGGGACGGAGTCCAAACAGAATGGCGGTATCCCGCAAAGCTTTGAGTAGAATACCCAAAGCGCAGTTTCCGTGTCGTCTTACTACCAATTTTCTGCTTTGCTTTGGCTACCATGTTGGCAGACTCGAAAGTAAACAGAAAGATCAACTGGTAGTAATCCGTACTGAACATATTATACATTATTTTCAGTATAGTTGAGCTTATTATTGACTAGAGTCATGCTCCCCCTTCGCCCTGGCCGTTGGTAGGGGTGGGGGCAGGTGCTGCAGGGATAATCGGCGGCACAATGTACTGGCGCAGGCAGCGTCGCTGCAGACAACTGCAAAACCAGATCCAAGCTTTGCAAGCTCCTGTTGTGGCGGCTCCTCGCGCTCTTCTGGCTCTTTCGGCTCCTCCTCCCGCCCTTCATCGGGGGGCAGCTCTTCTCGCCACTCTTCGGGCGGCTCCTCCCGTCGTTGCTAGACGAACTCAGAGGACAATCTCTTTCACGACAACAGAAGAGATCCCGGAGCTGTTCTGCTTAAGACCTAGGGAGTCGGTGTGGCAGAGGGGATGCGCAGCTCCACAGCCGTATCCAGGCGAGAGCGTGGGGGTGGGGCTTCTCCCTGAGCCAGTTCTAGGTACTGGGCCAGCGGGTGATGCTCCTTCCAGCGGGATCCCACCTCAGCAGCCATCTGGGTGACTTGGATTTGATAAAGCTGGGCCAGCTCGGCAGCATTGAGGTTGCTCCGCTCCACCTGATCGCGACTGGCCTCGGCCAAGACATCCGCCACCAGGTTGCCTTGCTCATCAAACCGCCACAGTTCCAGGCGGCTGCGGGAACGCAGGCTCAGCTCCGTTGGCGAAGCTGGTCGAGTGAGGACATCGACGCGGGCGATGACGATGGCTTCCAGGCCCAGGTAATCGAAAAATTGGCCCACCGCCTCCGGCTTGCGGCGATCCCACTCAAACAGCTCGTAGATGGGCCAGCCCACCTTCTGCAAAATGGGCTGAATGCGACGGTTGTCCAGGGGCACCACCTTCTCGCCGTTGGGGATCAAGCCCAGACGCACTGCCTCTATGGCCAGGCGCTGGCCCAACAGTTGGGTGTGCTCCAACCCTCCCACCCCCAAAATGCCAAGGCGACGGCGGGGTTGAGGCCGAATGGGCACCTGCAAAACCACATCCACAGGGGTGGTCAGGCCCCCTTGCAGCAGGATCTCCTGCTCTGCCTTTTCATAGTCGGGGTGCCACACCGTCAACAGCCAACGCCCGGCTGGGGCATGGTCTAGCTCAAAAGCGCCCCGCTCATCGGTTTGAATCGGCTGATTGGGGTTCTCCATGCCCTCCAACTGCACCTGTGCCCCCGCCACAGGTTGTCCCACGCTGTTGCTCACCTGCCCCACCAGCCGCGCCGTTCCCTGGGGCTGCCCTCTGTTTTGGGAGGGAAACAACGGCGTCAACCGCGGAATGGGGGTGGCCGGAGCCTGAGCCAGCGCTCCTGAAGCCAGTGCCAGCCAGCCGCAGAGGGCCAGACTGCCTGTTCGCGAGAGCGTTGCGTAGCGATAGCTAATCCTGTGCCGGAGAGGATGAAAGAAGAAAAAAGGCATGGCGAAGGTTGCATCCGGTAGTAGCAGTCGGTTCTATTCTGCTCCGCACCCCTGACGCGAACAGGGCAAGATCCTGCTGCAGGGATCCTCACCCCGAAAAGGGGTTGTTGGCTTGCCATTGTTGGACAAACACCGGCACCATGTTGCGCACCTGCAGCCGAAACAGGCCCGCTGCCGCATCTTCAAACATCGGATCCCCGCCCACATCATCCCGCCCATAGGCTTCGTAGTAGCGAGCCCGATCCCCAGGCCGATCCCTCTGCAAGTCCACCACCACCACCACCCCGCGGCTGCGCAGCTGGTTGGGGGTGAAGTTGGGAATTTCCACCGGCACCGTCGGGGCCACAAAGCGTAAGGCTGTATTCAGCAGAGAGTTGCCCTGGCGGTTGTAGTCCCGCGAGATCTGCATCTGGGTCAAAAGGATGTAGCGCAATCCCAGGGCATCCCCGATGGCCTTCAGCTTGGCCAAGTCGGCGGTGTAGCGCTCATCCCGATCCAACAACGTTAGGCCCTGGGTGAGGGGCAGAAGCGGCTCAAACCGAGGATCCGGCCCCAAAGGCCCCTTCAAGAGGATCACCGGTCGCTGGGGCTGCAACTCCTTCAGGGCCATGCTGAGGTGGCGGGCCAGCTCATCCGAGTAAACGGGTTCATCCGGCAAAAGGCCAATGCCCTCCGGCTGGCGGGTCGGTTCCCCTGGCGGCAGGCGAATATCCTGAGTGGAGACAAAGCCGGCCCGGACTTCCACCTGGGTGCTGGTCAGCGGAAAACCCGGCACCTCCACATCCACCAAATACAGGCCAGCCGGCAGTTCCGGCAGCACATAAGTGCCGTCGGCAGCAATGCGGACGGTTTGCTGGGGTTGGGTTGGCGTGGCGGCCAAGTGCAAAACCCCCGTCTGAACAGGTTGGCCGGCAATATCCAGCACCCGCCCGGTCACCACACCGCGGTTGCCTGGAGAGGGGACTCCCCCGTTCAGGACCTCTGTCCCGCCGTCGCCAACTTGAGCCTGAGTATCCTGCAAACGGCGCAAAGCTGGGATCCCTGCTGCCACCACCCACAGATCCCGACCATCTAACATCACCAGACCCGTCGGCTGTCCCTGCAGCCGCAGCGAGGCCACCAATCGCCCCGTCTGTAAATCCACCAGCTGCAGGCGGTCGCTATCGCGGGAGGTCACGTAAGCCCAACGTCCATCCGGGGAAAGGGCCAGCCGCGTCGGTCGCCAATCCAGGCCAACCCGCTGCAGGGCCTCGCCGCTGCGGCTCAGATCCAGCACTGTTAGATCTTGGCTGCCGGAGTTGAGCACCACCAAGCGTTGCCGTTCGGCATCCAAAGCCATCGCTTCCGGAGTATTGCCGCCGCGCCAACGGGCCAACAACTCCCCATTGTCTGGGTTGACCACCAGCAAACTGAGGGGATCCTCCCCGGCTAGACCCACAAACAGGGATCCCCGCTGCGCATCATAGGCCAGCGCCAAAGGGGGGCCGGGCATCGGCAAATTGCGGGCTTGCGGCTGCTCTGAGGGGTCGCTTTGGCGTTTGTGCTCCGCACCGCTGCTGCGAAGGGGAGCAGCCATCACCGCCAAACTCTGGGCAGAGGGCAGGGAGGCAAAAACCCGCCCTGTGGCCGCATCCACGGCAATATCCAAAACCCCTGCCGGCAACCCATAAGCCTGAATCAGCTCCCCCGTCAGCAGATCGAGGGCCACCAGCCCAGGGGCATTGGGGCCAGAGGCATAGACCACCTGCCGCGCCTCATCCACCCGCACCACACTGGGGGCAAACCCCACCGCCGCCTGCCACAAGGGATCCCCGCTGGCCCCATCCAGCAGAGTCACCGCCTGCTCCTCCAACAGCCCAACCGCGACCCAGCCCCGATCCGGTACCCCATCGATGCGATCGGCAGAGCTGCGCAAGGGCAAAAGCCAATCCCCCTCTGTCCTCAGGCCGTTCCCGTCCGTCGAAAAGTTCTCCACCGCAGAGGAGGAGCCTGCTGCCGGCAAAGGGATCCCTTGCCCCAGCACGGGGGATCCCAGCCCCAGCACGCTGCTCAGCACAACCAGCCATTGCCACCGCATGGCCTTCTCCACCCCACAGTCGCGCCTACTTTGACTCAGGAGATCCTCGCCCAACCAGCATAGCCAACCCGACTGTCCGCTCGCTGTCAGCAAACCCAAACACATTTTGACAGGTTGCCCAGACGAACATAGAATGGATATTCGCTGGTTTTGTCAGGATCAACCATGAAGGTGCGGCCTTCCGTCCGTCGGATCTGTGAGAAATGCCGAGTCATCCGCCGCCATGGTCGGGTGATGGTGATCTGTTCTTCCAACCCGAAGCACAAGCAGCGGCAGGGCTAGAGGGTCGATGGTGGGTGGGTTCAGCCTGCAACGGGAGACAGAGGCAAAGGCTTCCGACACAACTGAGCAAAACTTTGGCCAGATCTCTCGGCGAGCATAGATCCCAAGACCAGCATCTCCACGGCCACATCCCCCTGAATAAAAATCCCATCTCAGGCGGGCAACTTGGTTTGATTTGATTTCGATAAGGTACTCCTGACTATGGCACGGATTGCGGGAGTTGACATCCCCCGAGAAAAGCGAGTGGAGATTGCCCTGACCTATATTTACGGCATTGGGCTGACCCGCTCCCGCCAAATTTTGGCGAAGACCGGCATCAATCCGGATACTCGTACCCGCGACCTCACCGACGCTGAGGTGGCCGCCCTGCGAACGGTGGTGGAGGGCGAATACCAGGTAGAAGGGGATCTGCGCCGCCAGGAGGCGATGAACATCAAGCGGCTGATCGACATCGGCACCTATCGAGGTCGTCGCCATCGCCTGGGTCTGCCCGTGCGTGGTCAGCGCACCCGCACCAACGCCCGCACCCGAAAGGGGGTCAGGAAAACGGTGGCCGGCAAGAAGAAAGCTCCTGCCAAGAAGTAGTCGCTCGGCTTTGCGCGGAAGGCAAAACTCTTCCACCATCCCGAATCCCAACCCCAAACAGTCGATTGCAAGGACACCTGGATCATGGCTCGGCAGCAACGGCGCGGACGTAAAGTCAAAAAGAACATCCCCAATGGGGTGGCCTACATTCAGTCCACCTTCAACAACACCATCGTCACCATCACGGATCCCAACGGCGATGTGGTGTCTTGGGCCTCGGCAGGTTCTACGGGCTTCAAAGGGGCCAAAAAGGGCACTCCCTTCGCCGCCCAAATGGCAGCAGAAAGTGCGGCGCGTCAAGCCATGGAGAACGGCATGCGCCAGATCGAAGTGATGGTGAGCGGGCCGGGAGCCGGTCGGGAAACCGCCATTCGCGCTCTACAGGCAACGGGCCTGGAAATTACCCTTATTCGAGATATTACCCCCATTCCCCACAACGGTTGCCGTCCCCCCAAGCGGCGGCGTGTCTAAAGGATCCCGCGTTGAGGGCCGGTCGAGCGTCTGTAGGAGTTTGCTCCAGAGCTACAGGTCTGCCCAAGCGTGAGATGACCTCGAAGTTTCATCAGTTCTCCAAACGGATGTCGAGCCAGACGGACGGGGCCACCATGACGATTCAAACCAGCCGAACCCTCTCCCACTCTCTGGGCAGCAGAGCGAGCGCAAGCGCTGTTGCCTACCAGACCGAGTGTGTTGAATCTCATCGGGATGATAACGGCGTTCACTACGGCAAATTTGCTCTGGGGCCACTGGAGCGCGGCCAAGGGATCACGGTGGGCAACGCTTTGCGGCGGGTGTTGCTCTCCAATCTAGAAGGGACGGCGGTGACTGCTGTACGCATTGCCGGGGTGACCCACGAGTTTTCCACGGTGCCGGGGGTGCGGGAAGACGTGATGGAGATCCTTCTAAACATGAAGGAGCTGGTGCTGCGCTCCAGTTCCCCCGAGACTCAGGTGGGCCGCTTGGTGGCTCAGGGGCCAGGGGAAGTTACTGCTGAGAAGCTGCAATTGCCCAGCGATGTGGAGGTGATCAACCCCCGTCACCACATTGCCACCCTGGCGGAAGGGGCGATTTTGGAAATGGAGTTCATGATTGGCCGGGGACATGGCTACCGCGCCGTCGATTACTCTGACAGCAAGGCGATGGCAATCGATTTTCTGCAGATCGACTCTGTCTTCATGCCGGTGCGCAAGGTGAACTACGCCGTGGAAGCAGCCCGGGTCGGCCAATCTTTGGAAAAAGATCGGCTAATATTGGAAGTCTGGACCAACGGCAGCCTCACCCCGCAAGAGGCCCTCAGCCAAGCGGCCCGCATTTTGGTGGGCTTGTTCGCACCGCTGCAGGAGGTCAGCTTCGATGCTCCTGTGCCGCCCCAGCCAGCCGAGGACAACCAAAAAAACCAGATCCCCATCGAGGAGCTACAGCTCTCGGTACGGGCCTACAACTGTCTGAAGCGAGCTCAGATCAACACGGTGGCCGATCTGCTGCTCTATACCGAGGAAGATCTGCTGGAGATCAAAAACTTTGGCCAGAAGTCTGCCGAAGAGGTGGTGCAGGCTTTGAAAGCCCGCTTTGGTCTGACACTGCCCCGCACCCGCGAAAAAGGCAAGGCCTAGAGTTTAGGTTCCGTCTCAAGCATCTGCACCGCTAGCACAACCGCGTCAAAACGCAAGGATCCCCGAAGAGTGTAGGACACAAGACAGAGGTTACCATGCGCCACCGCCGTCGTACCCCCCACCTCAATAAGCCCGCCGACCAGCGCAAGGCCCTGATGCGGGCGCTGACCACGGCTCTGCTGCGGGAAGGGCGGATCACCACCACCAAAGCCCGCGCCAAAGCCATTCGGGCCACCACCGAGAAGATGATCACCCTGGCCAAAGAGGGATCCCTGGCGGCGCGGCGACAGGCGCTGGCCTACATCTACGACAAGGAGCTGGTGCGCTCCCTGTTTGAGCAGGCTCCTGAGCGCTACCGGGATCGGCCCGGTGGCTATACCCGCATCTTGCGCACCGTGCATCGGCGGGGGGATGGAGCAGAAATGGCGGTCATCGAGCTGGTGTAGCGGAAAGGGATCCATGCCGTACCGTCGCATTGCCCTGAGAATTCAGTACCTCGGCAGCAGGTTCTATGGCTGGCAGCGCCAGGCAGCCCGCCGTACCGTGCAAGGGGTGCTGGAGGAGGCGATTGCGTCGCGGGCGGGGCATCCGGTAACCCTCTATGGGGCCGGTCGCACCGATACGGGGGTTCATGCTGCAGGCCAGGTGGCCCACTTCGACACCACCTCCGGCATCCCTGCGGCGGAGTGGTCGAGGGTGCTGAACGACTGTCTGCCGGAAGATGTGGTAGTGCTGGCTTCTGCTCAAGTGCCTGACTCCTGGCACGCCCGCTTTTCGGCTCGCTGGCGCCGTTACCGCTACCTCATTCTGAATCGGGAGCGACCGGATGTGTTCTGGCGCCTCTTTAGCTGGCAAGTGCGTTGGCCTCTGCAGGTGGAGCCGATGGCGGAAGCCCTGAATTCCCTGCTGGGGGAGCACAGCTTGGAAGCCTTCCGGCGGCGGGGATCGGAGCGGCCCCACTCGCGGGTACAGGTGCAGGAGGTGCTCTGCCAGCGGCTGGGGGACTTGATCAGCATTGAGGTGCAGGCCAGCGGCTTCCTCTACCGGATGATGCGGCTCTTGGTGGGATCCCTAGAGGTGGTGGGCCGGGGCCAGCTCAGCCCAGCCCAATTTGTCCACCTGTGGCAACACAACGACTGGAGCCAGATGCGCACCCGCTACAGCGCTCCTCCGCAAGGGCTGTGCCTGACGGATGTGGGCTATGCTGCGGATCCCTTCGGTCAACAGTTCGCCCACTCGCCGCCCTTTTGGGCCTTGCCCACAGAGCCTCCCTCCGCCCTCCGGTCGCCGGCTGCGTTGGCCCATTCCTGCGGTTGATCTGGGCGATCTCCAAGCTTGTCCTGATATGTTTCCTTGCCTGCCATGAACAAAACTCCCCTTCCCAACCCCGAGACTCTGGCGCCCCGCTGGTATCTGGTGGATGCTGCCAATCAGCGCCTGGGCCGCTTGGCCGCCGCTGTGGCCACCCTCTTGCGGGGTAAGCATAAACCGGACTTCACCCCTCACCTGGATACGGGGGACTATGTAATTGTGATCAACGCTGAGAAAGTGGTGGTCACTGGCAAAAAGCGCACCCAAAAGCTCTACCGCCGCCACTCTGGCCGTCCTGGCGGCATGAAAGTGGAAACCTTTGCCCAACTGCAGGCGCGCCTGCCGGAGCGGGTGGTGGAAAAAGCGGTCAAGGGAATGTTGCCCCACACCCGTTTGGGCCGGCGGCAATTCACCAAGTTGAAAGTTTATGTCGGGCCAAACCACCCTCATGAGGCCCAGCAACCCCAGGTTTATCCCCTCAACACGATCCCAGGAGCCAAAGCATGACTCAAGCGAGCAGCCAACGAGCCGTTTATTGGGGAACGGGACGCCGCAAAACCGCCGTTGCCCGCGTGCGTTTGGTGCCCGGCACGGGCAAAATCATCATCAACGACAGGCCGGGAGACCAGTATCTGCAGTATCAAGAAGCCCTGCTGGCCAGTGTGAAGGGGCCGCTGGAGATCCTTGGTCTGGAAAACTCCTACGATATTCTGGTGCGAGCCCATGGCGGCGGCGTTCACGGCCAGGCGGATGCGATCAAGCTGGGGGTGGCGCGCGCCCTCTGCGAGGTGGATCCGGCCAATCGCGGCCCTTTGAAAGTAGAGGGTTATCTGAAACGGGATCCGCGCGCCGTGGAGCGGAAGAAATACGGCCTGCGCAAGGCCCGCAAGGCTCCCCAGTACTCGAAGCGCTAGGGATCCCTGCCGTTGTTTTTAGAGGAAGATGTTGATAGACAAGGGTATAGAAACAGGCCCAGAGGAGGAAAGGGTTATGCCCAAGAAAGGATTGCACCCGCAGTGGTATCCAGAAGCCAAAGTCATCTGCAACGGCGAAGTGGTGATGACGGTGGGATCCACCAAGCCGGAGCTCAAGGTGGATGTTTGGTCGGGCAACCATCCCTTTTTCACCGGCAGCCAGAAGATCATCGACAGCGAAGGCCGGGTGGAGAAGTTCATGCGCAAATACGGCATGAGCGGTGGCAAAAAGGCCAAGTAGAGGTTCCCCCATCTGGGTGTGGGCAATACTTGGATTCCTGGGTATCGCAAGTCTATGGCTTCTGCTCAACTGATCGACCAGCTTAAGAATGTCGAAGCCACCTTTCAGGAGCTGACGGTGCGCTTGGCCGATCCGGACGTGGCCACGGATCCAGCTGAGCTGCAGCGGATTGCCAAGGCCCGCTCCTCCTTGGAGGCCACCGTCCAGGCTTTTCACGACTGGCAAAAGCTGAATCGCGATCTGCAACAGACGGAAGAACTTTTGCGGGAATCGGCCTCCGACCCGGAGCTGGAGGCGATGGCAAGAGCAGAACTGGAGCAACTGCGGGCCCGCCAAGAACAACTGGAGGAAAAGCTCACCCTGCTGCTGCTGCCCCGGGATCCCAACGACGACAAGAACATTATGTTGGAGATTCGCGCTGGCACCGGTGGGGAGGAGGCGGCGCTGTGGGCGGCGGATCTGGCCCGCATGTACACCCGCTACGCCGAAAAGCTGGGCTGGTCGGTGCGTCTGGCGAGCCTCTCGGAAGGAGAGCTGGGGGGCTACAAAGAGGCGATCCTGGAGATTCAAGGGGATCAGGTGTACAGCAAGCTCAAGTTTGAAGCTGGCGTGCATCGGGTGCAGCGGGTGCCCGTCACCGAAGCGCAAGGCCGTGTCCACACCTCGACGGCCACGGTGGCGGTGATGCCAGAGGTGGACGAGGTGGAGGTGGTCATCGACCCGAAAGACATCGAAATCAAAACGGCACGCTCCGGGGGGGCAGGCGGCCAAAACGTGAACAAGGTGGAGACGGCGGTGGATCTTCTCCACAAGCCCACCGGGATCCGGGTGTTTTGTACCGAGGAGCGTTCCCAACTGCAGAACCGCCAGCGGGCCATGCAGATTTTGCGGGCCAAACTCTACGAGATGAAGCTGCAGGAGCAACAGGCCTCCATCAGCTCTGCTCGGCGCATGCAGGTGGGAACGGGATCCCGCTCGGAAAAAATTCGCACCTACAACTACAAGGACAACCGCGTTACCGACCACCGCCTTAACCAGAATTTCCCTCTGCAGCCCATCTTGGATGGGGAGCTGGACGACTTGATCCAGGCTTGTATTGGCCTTTACCAAAAAGAGCTGTTGGCGGAGCTATCCTAGGCCAAACTGAGTTACCGCCAGCGAATGGGATCCCTTCTCGAGGACCTTTCCTCTGCCGAGCTAGCGGTAGAATAAATACCCACGTCGAGTGCCTAAACCCCCATGCTGGCCGAATACCGCCAACACGCCGCTGCCCGCGAGGCCCAAGGGATCCCGCCGCTGCCCTTAAACGCTGCCCAGACCAGCCAGGTGTGCGAGCTCCTGAAGGCCCCGCCTGCCGGCGAAGAAGCCTTTTTGTTGCACCTCTTAACAGAGCGCGTCCCGCCGGGGGTCGATGAAGCCGCCTATGTGAAAGCGGGCTTTTTGGCGGCTGTGGCCAAGGAGGAGGTTGAATCCCCGTTGATCACTCCCCTGCGGGCGGTGGAGCTCTTGGGCACCATGCTGGGGGGCTACAACGTCCAGGTTTTGCTGGATCTGTTGCGGGATCCCCGGAGTGAGATTGCAGCGGCAGCAGCCCGCGCCCTCAGCCACACGCTGCTGATCTTCGATGCCTTTCACGATGTGCTGGAGCTGAGCCAATCCGGCAATGCCTATGCCCAACAGGTGATCGAGTCCTGGGCCAAGGGCGAATGGTTTACCGCCAAAGCTCCCCTGGCCGCAGCCATCACCGTGACGGTGTTCAAGGTTGCCGGCGAGATCAACACCGACGACCTTTCCCCCGCCGCCCACGCCACCACCCGCCCGGATATCCCCCTCCACGCCCAAGCCATGCTGGAGTCCCGCGCTCCGGGATCCCTGGTTACCATTGCCGAGCTGAAGCGCCGCGGCCATCCCGTTGCCTTTGTGGGGGATGTGGTGGGCACCGGCTCCTCCCGCAAATCCGCCCTCAACTCGCTGCTCTGGCACATCGGCCACGACATTCCCCATGTGCCCAACAAGCGGGCCGGGGGGGTGATCCTGGGGGGCACCATTGCGCCCATCTTCTTCAACACCGCCGAAGATGCCGGGGCCTTGCCCATCCAGTGCGATGTCTCCCGCCTGGAAACCGGCATGGTGGTTACCATTTGCCCCTACGAAGGCGTGATCCGCTCTGAGGCCGGCCAGGTTCTCTCCACCTTTTCCCTGCGGCCCGTGACTCTCCCCGACGAAGTGCGGGCGGGGGGACGTATTCCCCTGTTGATTGGCCGTGCCCTCACCGACAAAACCCGCCAAGCCTTGGGTTTGCCTCCCTCGACCTTGTTTATCCGCCCCACTCCACCGGCAGACACCGGCAAAGGCTATACCCTAGCGCAAAAAATCGTGGGCAAAGCCTGTGGGCTGCCAGGCGTGCGCCCGGGCACCAGTTGTGAGCCCCTCATTACCACGGTGGGATCCCAGGACACCACCGGCCCCATGACCCGCGATGAGCTGAAGGAGCTGGCCTGTCTGGGCTTCAACGCCGACCTAGTGCTGCAGAGCTTCTGCCACACCGCCGCCTATCCCAAGCCGGTGGACATCCAGATCCACAAAGAGCTGCCCGACTTTTTCGCTTCCCGCGGGGGCGTTGTCCTGCGTCCCGGCGATGGCATTATCCACTCCTGGCTCAACCGCATGCTCCTGCCGGATACCGTCGGCACCGGGGGCGACTCCCACACCCGCTTCCCCTTGGGGATCTCCTTCCCGGCGGGATCCGGTCTGGTGGCCTTTGCCGCCGCCATGGGGGTGATGCCCTTGGACATGCCGGAATCGGTGCTGGTGCGCTTTAAGGGGGAACTGCAGCCGGGGATCACCCTGCGGGACATTGTCCATGCCATCCCCTACGTGGCCATTCAGAGGGGGCTGCTCACCGTTGAGAAAAAAGGCAAGAAAAACGTCTTTGCCGGGCGCATCATGGAGATCGAGGGCCTGCCGCATCTGAAGGTGGAGCAAGCTTTTGAGTTTACCGATGCCTCGGCAGAGCGCAACTGTGCCGGCTGTACCATCCAGCTGAGCCTCGAGACGGTCTCAGAATATCTGCGCTCCAACGTGGTGCTGCTGAAAAACATGATTGCCCGCGGCTACCAGGATGCGAGAACCTTGCTGCGGCGCATCGCCAAAATGGAAGCCTGGCTGGCCAGCCCCACCCTCCTGGAGGCGGATGCCGACGCTGAATACGCCGAAGTCATCGAAATCGACCTCAGCACCATCACCGAGCCAATTGTCTGTGCCCCCAACGATCCCGACAAGGTGATGACCCTGAGCGAAGTCCATGCCCAACACGCCGCCGGCAACCCCGATACGCCGATCAAGATTGACGAAGTTTTCATCGGCTCCTGCATGACCAACATCGGCCACTACCGCGCCGCCGCCAAAATCCTGGAAGGCCAAGGGCGGGCCAAGGTGCGCCAATTCTGGATCTGTCCGCCCACCCGCATGGATGAGGCACAACTGCGCTCGGAAGGCGTATACGGCACCTTTGCTGCCGCCGGGGCCAGAACAGAAATGCCGGGATGCAGCCTGTGTATGGGCAACCAAGCCCGCGTGGAAGACGGGGCCACCGTCATGTCCACCTCCACCCGCAACTTCAACAACCGCATGGGCAAAGACGCGCGGGTTTATCTGGGATCCGCCGAGCTGGCCGCCGCCTGCGCCCTTTTGGGCCGGATCCCCACCCCTGAGGAGTACCGAGAGATCGTCTCCACCAAGATCCAGCCCTTTGCCGGCGAGCTGTACCGCTACCTCAACTTCCACGAGATCCCTGGCTTTGAGGACGAAGGACGGGTCATCCCGCGGCAGCACGTGGAGGAGCTGTCCAGGAGCCGTTCTTGAGCGAGAATAGGGGCTAGCTGCCCTGATAGCATGGCAGGGATCGCCCCATTGCCCTGGAGAAAGCTCAATGGCCCTGAATCCAAAGAGGATCCGCCGCATCCACCGCACCCTTGCCCCCATCCTGGCCGTGCCTTTGGTGGTAACGGTGCTAACGGGATCCCTGTATCAAATTGCCCGCCTTAACCAAAACTTCGACTACTACTGGCTGATCCAAATCCACAAAGGGCAGTGGGGCCCCCTCGATCTGCAAGCGGTTTACCCGTTCTTAAACGGACTGGGGCTGCTGGTGATGGTGGCCACCGGTCTCAGTATGTGGTTACCCACAAAACTTCATCGCCGCCCCAAACATACGGAGTCCTAGAGGGTTTTGGATGGATAAACCTGTAGGGTAAACACCTAAGAAACATTCCAGAAAACCCTACACTTCTCGGAATAGATTTGAATACACTAGAAGCATAGAGGTTTTGCTTATACCTCTAAAGTTGAGCCCCGAAAGCTAAGCTCCAAACTCGAAGTGGAAGTCAAAAAAAGCAAAACAGAGGAGGAGGATGCTCTATGGCTCTTGTCCGCTGGGATCCATTTCGTGAAATTGACGAAATTCAACGGGAAATGAACCGGATGTTCGACCGGCTGATCCCTCGCACCACCGAGGCCGACGGCTTTGCCTTCATGCCGGCAGTGGAGATGCACGATGATCCCGAAACCATTACCCTGAAGCTGGAGCTGCCCGGCTTGAACCCCAACGACTTGGATATCCAAGCGACAGCCGAAGCGGTCTCCATCACCGGGGAACGGCGATTTGAGAAGCGCTCTGAAGACAAAGGGGTAACCCGGACTGAATTCCGTTACGGGCGCTTCCAACGGGTGATCCCGCTGCCGAACCGGATCAAACACGATCAGGTGAAAGCCGAATACAAAGATGGGATCCTCACCCTCACCTTGCCGAAGGCCGACTCTGAAAAAGCCCAAGTGGTCAAGGTGAGTGTTGTCTCCTAAGGCGGGGAGCTAAGGCTGCCCTAAGGTTATCCGCTAAAGGCAGGTGGTATGCCTGCCCTTTTTTGCGTTGAACAAAGATTCCCCAGCGACTGCCTAGCAGAAGCAAGCTATAGCCGTAGGGGAGTATGTCAACGCAGCGGAGAATTCAGGAGGATGACCAGGCGTTCTTCCAAAAACTTCAGGTTGGCCAACACTTGACTAAACGCTTCTTCCTGCGTCCAGTCCATAATCTCCATGGTCTTGTGGACTAGAGATTGCACCGGCACCGGCAAGGGGCCGAAGACATCCACCAGCCAGCGCACCGAGAAAGGATCGATGGTAATGTTCCCCTCAGCTCCCGGCCAGCCGTTGATGTTGACAGGCCCGTTGTCCCGAATGGCGTTGAGAAAAGCCTGCTTGGCATCCAACTTCACCAGAAGGGGGTGGGCTTGTACGGTGCCGTTCCACCATTCGTCGTTCGTAAACGGCTCAGCCTTGGGAATGCCGGGGTGCCCGCACCAAAAGTCGATCAAGCGGGTCATGTTGGGGAAAATCAGCTCGATGAAGTGAAGCTTTTGCTCCTCGCTTAACTTATTGAGTTGCCGCATCGAGTAGGGCACCGGCTTGGTCAAGACCCTCTCCAACTTCCACTGCTGCCAATTCACCATGCTAATAAACTCGAGGCCGGCCTGCCTCAACATCTCAAACACCTGCGGCACCGTAAAGCCCTTGTCGCTGCGCAGCAGGAAGTTGGCCAGGATCCCCGCTGTGGTTTTGATGGCATCGCCGTTCCAGTGGCTCTTCACAAAGCTGGCGTCGGTGAGCGCTTCCATCACCTCTCGTAGCAGGGGCACCGCTTTGGCTGCCGGCTCGTCCATCACCCCCAGCAGCTCCATCGCATCCTGCATGTTGAAGATAAACTGCCGCTGATAAAGGCTATGAACATTGGTGCGGATGATCCCATCGGGCTTGAGCACCTGCCGCATGCCTTTCAAACCGGCAACCGGGTCGTCCAGTAGGTAGAGAACGTCGTTGCAGGCAATAAAATCAAACTCCTCCCCCAGCGCCGTCATGTCGGTAATGTCCATAACATGAAAGCGGGCGTTTTCAATCTTATGGAACTTAAAGCGCTGCTCTGCCATCTTGATGGACTCCGGCGAAATATCCACACCCACATAGCGAGCGCCGGGGTTGGCCGTTGCCAAAACCAAAGTTTCCCAACCGGAGCCACAGCCGGCATTGAGCATCACCTTGCCTTCCGGCAATACCACCTTGCGATCCCGCAGGTACCTGGCCGTCGTAAGGCTGTTGGCAAACAAGGCAAGGTTGTCGGTAACCGTCTGCTCAATCGGCACATTCGGGTAGGGAAACTCGTCAAACTGCGCCTGTACGGGGTTGGACACAACTTTCTCTGCCATGGCAGTCTTCCTGTTTTTGGGTATCCCAACACTCTTAGCACGCACCCTATCGTACTGCATAGCCAGCAACCTATCGGCTTCTCCGGCGTTCCTCTAGCTTAAGGAGAGTATGGAAAAGTTAATGTTCAAATGACCTTGAAGCTGATAGAATTGCTACCGCCCTGATGTTTGCTTGCTGTCCTCATCGAGGCAAAAGGTTATTTCCTGGCAAGGGGCTGTTCCTATGGGCTCACGCAGGCGCCTGTCTCGGCTAGCGGTGACTTTTCTCTTCGGGATCCTGCCGGCCTGCGGCCTGGTCGGTGGGCCTAGCCTAATCAGTCGGCCAGAGACCCCTTCCTCCACTCCAGGAGTTGCTGCTTACTACGACGGCAACCCGCAATCGGTAACCATCCGCGATGCCGCCATTGCCTTTGCCATAGCCAACGGGATTACCCAGCCCAGCCAGATTGTCAGCTTTGTCAACAACGTCTTGAGGCTACAGCCCCCCCTCACCCTAGCTGAGGTGACCACCGCCAACCCCAACCCTGTGGCCATTTCTGACTTTGATGGGGACGGCACACCAGGCACCGTGCGGGATGCCGCCATTTTGTTTGCCATTGCCACCTTGCAGAGCCGCGATGCCAACCGCATCAACACCTTTGTCAACACCGTTTTGCGGCTGCAACCTCCCCTCAACCTGACGCCTGAACAAGCGGCCAGATTGCCAGGGCCGGGATTTGTTCCGCCCACAGGGCTTCCAACCGCCTCGCCTTCGCCGTCACCACCTGGGATCCCCACCCTGGGGGTGCCGCAGGCGGTTACAGGGCGCTTGACCACCAGTAGCCCTCGGGATCCCCGTCGTCCTACTCACTTCATTCAGGATTTCCTGCTCAGCGCGCCTGCGGGGCAAACGGTGCGGATCCAGCTTTCCAGTATCGACTTCGATACTTACCTTTTCATCGTTAACCAGGCTACCGGGGAGGTGATTGCCGAAAACGACGACTTTGGGGGGAGTACGAATTCCCAGCTCGACTTGGTTGTGCAAGCTGGAATCAACTACTTGGTGCGGGTTAGCAGTTACGACCCTGGTGCTACGGGTGCTTTCCAGCTTAGGACTGCTCTGGTTGCCCCGGCACCCACTCCTTCTCCCACGGCTTCGCCCACTCCCTCTGCTGGCGGCTTCAACATCGAGATTGAATTCATCGACAACAGCCTCAGCCCTTCCCAGCGCAACATCGTTCTGCAAGCGGCCCGGCGCTGGGAGCAGATCATCACCGGGGATCTGCCTGATGTAACCGTAACTCTGGAGGCTGGCTTCTGCGGAGCTGGCTTCCCCCCGACTCCCCTGGTCAATCGTCCTGTGGATGATCTCTTGGTTCAAGTAACCGGCGCCCGGCTCCTCTCCAGCCCCCCTGAGAGTGATGGTCCGGGTAGGGTTGTGGGTCAAGCGGGCCCCTGTGGCCCCCTTCGGCCCGGGATCCGCATCATCCCTTATGCCAGGATAGGGATCGACCCGGCAGATCTGGGTCGCTTAGAGGATCGGGGATCCCTCTTTGACGTTGTCCTGCACGAGCTGGGCCATGCTCTGGGGTTCGGCACCGTCCCCAACTGGCGTCCTCTTCTCCTCAACAGCGGCACCACCAACCCGCGTTTTGCCGGCCGTCAGGCCACTGCTGAGTACAACAGCCTGGGCGGATCTGGGAATGTGCCGGTGGAGGTTGAGCCACCTCCCGAAGGTCACTGGCGGCGAACCCTAGGGTTGGAGCTGATGACGCCGGTGCTGCCACCGCCACCTGCACGCCCTGTTCTCAGCCGCATCACCGCTGCGGCCATGCAGGACTTGGGGTTCACGGGCGTCAATTTGTCTGCTGCGGATCCCTATACCCTGCCTCCAGAAGGGCGCCGCCTGCCCCCAGGGGAGGGGCTCTTCCTTGGCAACGACGCTGTTTTTGGCCCAATTGGGGGCGAGATCCATCCTCTTCCCTGATAGCCTTCCAGACTTGGCGTGGTGGCCCTCCGCTACCCCAACTCGTCCTTGGCAAAATGCCCAGGGATAGCCCGACCCGTTGTGGAGCTGCAACAAAAAAAGGCCCCGCCAGGGGCCTGCCAGAGAAAGGGCTGGAAAAGGTTAGGAGGGGCAAGAGCAGGAGGAAATTACAAACCTGTTGTCCGGGGAGGACGTGGAGAAGTTGTTGAACGTGTTGACCGGAGGAAGGGGAGTAGGATTCACATTTCCAAATTGTTTACAGATAGCGATGCTTTTGTTTCCCGAAGAAGAATTGGTAAAGGTGTTGCCTTGCACTGTTACGTTAATACTACTACCAACGCAAACGCCAATTTGACCTGGAGTTGCCTCTTTTACCTTAATCTCGGAGTTTATCACTTTTCTTGCAGGGCCTGAACTACCTTTTAGGAGGATAGCAACGTTGGGATCACCTGTAGCAGGTGAGATCGCGCTCAAGTTGACCTCTGTGTTCGGGCCTTCAATCTCTACAGATCCGACAGTTGAATCCTCCAAAATGCCCACGACACCCTCGTTCCCCGGTGCTGGCCCAGTAGCCACAACCGAGCTGCCATTGATTACTTTGAGGATTGTGTTAGTCCCCACGTGGCGGATCCCAGCAGTGAAGTTTTGGTTGCCTTTAATCAAAACATCCACATTGTCGAGGGTGACGGTGGCGGGAGTGGTAGAAGAAGCAGTTACTTCGATACATCTGTCGCCAGACCCTACGCCAGCAGTACCAGCACTGCCAAGACCTTTACAATCAATGAGCATGTCTTTCAGGGGCGTTCCCGCAGCAGCGAGCGTGATGGCGGCGGCTTTTGTACCAGTACCACCGGGATCCCCGCTCTCAATCTTGAACCCTTGAAGCCTGTAGCCTTTGTTGAGAGTTAAAAGCTTAGTGTTCAGATTGAGTGTGAAATTAACGCCGCTGTCAGGAAGCACCGTGACGGATCCAGCTGTCAAAGTCAGACTATTGATGTTGGTGCCACTAACATTCTCCGTTCCGTCGTCAATGATCCTTACAATCACATTTGTCCCGCCGCCAAGACTGGCTGCGGTCTGAACTGCAGTGGATTCCAGCACCTTCCTCACAGTTTTGAACGGCTGGAGAGGTGAGGTACCTAGGTAAAGAGTATCATTGCCTGCGGTTGGATGCACATAGAACTGAGCAGGTGTCGGTGTTGGCGTGGGTGTCGGTGTCGGTGTTGGCGTGGGGGTGGGTGTTGGCGTGGGGGTGGGTGTTGGCGTGGGTGTCGGTGTCGGTGTCGGCGTCGGTGTCGGAGTCGGGGTCGGCGTGGGTGTCGGCGTGGGCTCGCTGAAGAAGGTATCTAAGTTCGGCTGCGTGATGCTGACACCGCTGAGCTTCAGGGTGGTGGCAAGGAAGGAATTGATCTTACTGGCCGTCGGCGGAAGACCTGTTGAAATTGCCGCAAACAAAACCGCCGCATCCTTGCAGTCCACCACCCCGTCGGCAGTAAAGTCGGAAACAGAGGGCTTGAGCGGATCGCCCAACCCCGTCACGTCGGCAGCCGTAATCGGCCCCACCTTGAGCGTGTTATTGACAAAGTTAACAATCTTCCCGGAGTCGTTGGTGTTGAGGGTGCAGGCGGCAAAAAGGACTGCCGCATCCTTGATGGTGACTGAGGTCTTTACCCCGTCGTAGTAGAAAGCAATGCTCTCAGAGCCCTGCACTGCTGTTTCTGGCGCCTGAGCTGAAATTGTCGGGGGAACCTGAGTAACAGCCGGAGGATCCGAAGTAAGGGAACAAGCAGCCACTCCTCCTACGAGGGAGGAAGCCAAAATCAAGGGAGCTATCGGGTGACGAAAGCGGGATTTTGAGTTGCGGAAAGCCATGGCAGATCTCCTTCAAAAACTTGCTAGGGTCAACGTCTTTAGCAAGAGCTGCCCAGCTCACCCCAGGGAAACTCAAAGGCAAACCTTGAGTCTAGTCTCAAGTATACCCACAAAGGGCGCTCAAAAAAGCACAGCGACGGTGCCTTTCCCAAAGCTGAAGAAGAAGACAACCGGTTGCCATCTAGCACCTGATACATTCACGCTGAACTCTCCTGAACATGGTTCAGGAAAGAAGCGATCGCATCCTGCCTATCTCTGTTCGCGTCAGCGGGACGGAGTCCAAACAGGAAGGCGGTATCCCGCAAAGCCCTGAGGAATACCCCCCGAGCGCTTTCCCCCCTCACTTCCCGGCAACCGTTGCGGTGGACTCAAGGATCAGGGGGAAACTTGGTCTACTATATCCCTCTCAATGACTTTTGCCAAACCGCCTAAAGCTCAGTAAATTCAGCAAAGTTCAGGGTTTTGGGGGTTAGAGTCATGCTCCTGAATGGAAACCGATTGCCCTTCTAGGGCCAGCCCCAAGCTAGTTCACTGAGATGCCCGGCCCGAAGTTGAAGTAGGTGGTGCTGCCAGGGTTGGTGGTGTTGTCAAAAGTGCTAAGGGTGGTGGTTCCTATCGTAAGAGGCGATGGCGAAGGAATGGCAGGGGTAATGCGAATCTGGCCGCCAAAGGGGATGGTAAAGGAAGTGGGGAAGGTGGCCACATTCCCAGACACTGAGGTGGAGGTGGCGATCACCGTGCCATCTGCTTGTCGAATGGTTACTGTGGCCCCTGCGGGCAAGCCCGGGATCGTAATCTGCGGGCCGGCAGGAGTCGGTGTTGGCGTGGGTGTCGGTGTTGGCGTGGGTGTTGGAGTTGGAGTGGGCGTGGGTGTCGGTGTTGGCGTGGGAGTGGGTGTGGGTGTTGCAGTGGGTGTGGGTGTTGGTGTCGGGGTGGGCGTCGGGGTCGGAGTTGGCGTGGGGGTGGGTGTTGGAGTTGGTGTAGGGGTTGGAGTGGGCACAGGTGTTGGTGTGGGGGTCGGAGTTGGCGTGGGCGTGGCAACCGTGAGAGGACCCCTTGAGGAAGAGCCGCAGGCAGCCATCAGCCCGGCCAGAGCGGCGGCCAACACTGAGGAAACAAGGGAAACACGCCAACTGGTTGGGAAGTTGCGGTCAGACATTCTCAAATCTCCAGCGAAGGATCAGCAAGAATTG
This sequence comes from Thermostichus sp. MS-CIW-40, assembly GCF_054058315.1. Classification (NCBI taxonomy): domain Bacteria; kingdom Bacillati; phylum Cyanobacteriota; class Cyanophyceae; order Thermostichales; family Thermostichaceae; genus Thermostichus; species Thermostichus sp. MS-CIW-40. The sequence continues at coordinate 9,587 of NZ_JBSSAC010000006.1, read as the reverse complement.
GGGTAGCGGTTGCAGTCTTGGTTCGGCGCCGGCCAGCTCAGGGGAACTAACGGGTATTATTCCCCAACCCTGGCCGAGAAGGAAGGGGATCCACGGCTCTGGGCCTAGTCTTGGCTCATAAGGTAGGTAATGGCGCGGTTTTGCTGCTCAACCACCTGGCGCAGCTCGGCAATGCTGGCCCGCAGCTCAGCGATGGACTCCCTAGTTTGGGCAATGGCTGCAAAAACTTGCCCAATGGCCTCTGTGTTTTGGGCGGTGGCTGCAAAAAGACGCTCGATGGCCTCTGTGTTCTGGACAGTAACTGTGGAAACACGCCCAATGGCCTCTGCGTTCTGACCAATGGCTGCAAAAACTTGCCCAATGGCTTCTGTGTTCTGGGCGGTGGCTGCAAAAAGACGCTCAATGGCCTCTGTGTTCTGGACAGTAACTGTGGAAACACGCCCAATGGCCTCTGCGTTCTGGGCGGTGGCTGCAAAAAGACGCTCGATGGCTTCTGTGTTCTGGACAGTAACTGTGGAAACACGCCCAATGGCCTCTGCGTTCTGACCAATGGCTGCAAAGGCTTGCCCAATGGCCTCTGTGTTCTGGGCGGTGGCTGCAAAAAGACGCTCGATGGCTTCTGTATTCCGGGCAGTGGCCTGGGCATTGGCCAGGGTCTGCTGGGCCAGGACTTCCAAGATGGCCTCCACCCGCTCCAACCGCTCCGACATGGGGTTCCCTACACCGGCTTAGGATCCCATTCTAGCCGGATCCCTGGCCTACCAGCGGCAGGGGCCGCGCTCCCCATCGGGGCAGATGGTCTCCCCGTCCGTCAGCGCCCCCTCCAGCTTGGCCCCTTTGAGAATTGCCCCCCTGAGGTTGGCCCGCCGCAGATCCGCCTCCTGCAAATTGGCCCCTGTCAAGTCGGCCTCAGCCAGGCTGGAGTCGGGAAACCTGGCTTTCTGCAAGTTGGCCCGCCGCAACTTGGCCCCGTTGAAAGCGGTGTTTTCCACATAGGCCCCCGCCAAATTGGCCCCCGACAGATCCGCCTGCAGGAAGACTCCCCCCTGCACCAGCGCCTCGCCCAGATCAGCGCCGGCCAGCTTGGCGTTAGCGAGCACCACCCCAATCAACTGGCAGCCGGAGAGATTCTTGCCCTTGGCCGCCAATACCTCCTCCGCCGTTACCTGGCGGGCATTGACACATAGAGAAGGGCCCCGCGCCCTGCCGGAACAGGCTGCCAGCGCCAGTCCTACCCCCAACAGCCAGACAATCCTTTTGGCCATACTCACCTTTTCCTGCAAGCTGGTGCTAGCCTACCACAATTCCTCTCCCGCCGTTGCAGCCCGACTTCCCGGAAAGGGGCAAGGGGTGGTTGTGTCGGCAATGCAGAGCACCGGGGCCTACAAAAAAGCCCCCCTGGGGGGCAGGGGGGGAAACAGCTTCCAGCGCCAGTTACGGAAGAACTTTTGCTGTAAAGGTTCCCAAAAAGTTGTTATTGAACTTCGTTTGTAAAGGTTCCCGAAAAGTTGTTCTTGAGAAGAGCATTAGAGGAGAGGTTAACGTTACCGCTAACTCCAGTTCCGGCACCGGAGCCAATAAAGGTGTTACCTTCAACAGTGGATGGGCTCGCCGAAGGTTTGACGTCGATACCTTTGGCACCCGTGTCATTACTCACATTGATGGTGGAGCCGGTAACAAAGGATCCGGGAGCCCTGAGAACGATACCTGTACTGGGTTGCGCGTGCCCGCCCTTAGTCATATCCACCGTCAAGCCCGTAACAGTCAGAACCCCCTTGGAATCGATCAAAGTGACAGCGCCGGCGGCATTACCGGTAGTCTGAACTCTGCCACCGATAATGGTGAGGTTGATATTGGTATCATTATTCAGAATGCCAATGCTACCCGCAAAATTCGCCATATCAACCCTCACATCCTTAAGGATATGGGAGCCAGCTCCCTTAACCTCCACGCATGTAGTGGCTGCCCCCCCAGCACACGTGACATCCACACTGGCTAGCCCAGCCGTTGGATGATTGATTGTTACTGCCGTTCCACCACCACCGAGGTTGGAGTCAATTTGGATATCCTGCAGCTTGTAGCCCCTGTTCAGGGTCAGTGTTTTACCATTAGCCGCCAGATCCAACTTAAACGTCTTCGGGAATGGAGCTTGCAGCACCGTTACCGAGCCGGCCAACAAAGTCGGTGTGATAATGTTAACATTAGGCTGCTCATTATTGACTCCACCCAAAATAGTAACCACCACGTCATTGCCCGCGCTGGCCACCGCCGCCACTTGCGAACCTGAAGGTTGGCTACTGTTCAAAGCGCTCGCAACCGTCTGCCAAGGCTTGGCCGCTGTGCCCGTGCCCGGGAAGCCGTCGTTCCCATTCACAGGATCGATGAAGAAAATCGGATTCTTCGAGGCGGGGGTAATGGTTACCGGCAGCTTGAACTGACCCAACGGCCCCGCCTTCAAGAGAACCGATTGCGCTCCTGGAACGGCCCCCGGTCCAGGGCTCACAAAAACCGTCTGGTTGATGTTGAAGTTGCCCGGCGTAAAGAGCAGGGAAGCCGAAGTGGTGGTCAGGTCAGGCGTAGAAGTCGTCACCGTTACCGTCACCGGCGCTGTCGGGGCGTTGGCCAGCTTGACCGTAAACGACTCTGCCCCATTGGCAGGAATTTCCAGGCTGGCAGGATCCACCACAAGGTTGGTCGATTGGTCAACCGTAACATTGACCACTCCATCCGCATAGCCCGGAGCAGAGAACTTGACGGTGCCAGTCGTGCCTGGGGTCGCCGTGCTCTCCACCGTCACCGTGCCGCTGAAAACAGTGGGAGTAAAAGCCAGGGTCGTTGGGGTAGCTGTAATGCCGCTAGAAGGCGTCACCGTTACCGTCACCTTCTCTGGTGGCGCACTGGACAACGACACCGTCACGCTTTGGCTGGAGCCGCTCGGCAGCTTCAAATCGTCAGGGGTGACCAGGACTGTTTTGATCGTCGGCGTGGGCGTCGGCGTGGGCGTCGGGGTCGGTGTTGGTTGAGTCTTGAAGAAGGTATCCAACTGAGTTTGAGTAACGCTTACCCCCGGAATCTTCAGGGTGCCGGATACAAAAGCGTTGACCTTGGCCGCGTCTACACCCACAGTGGACACGGCAAACAAAATGGCGGCATCCTCGCAGTTGACAACTCCGTTGCCGTTGAAGTCGGAGATGGCCGGCTTGAGAGGGTCACCTAGCCCGGTGACATCGCTGGCCGTAATCGGCCCTGCTTTAAGAGTGTTGTTGACAAAACCTACGATCTTGGTTGTGTCGCTAGTATTGAGGCTGCAGGCGGCAAAAAGCACTGCCGCATCTTTGATGGTGACCGAGGTTTTCACCCCGTCGTAGTAGAAGGAGAGGCCCTCGGCAACGGGAGCAGCGGTTTCGGGAACTTGAGCCGAGATGGTGGAAGGAACCTGCGTAACGGTAGGCGTGTCGGCAGAGCAGGCCGCTACCACCCCGGTTAGAGAAGAAGCCAGCGCCAAGGAGGCCAGCGTGGAACGCAAGCTGTGCTTGAGGTTGCGGTTAGACATCATCAATCTCCAAGAAGAAAGGCTCTACAACTGGTTGAAGCCTTGGCAAGCGCAGCTCAACTCACTACAGGGAAACCCACAAAGGCCTAGCTGCTAGTAGTATACCCATGCAGAAGCCAAAAAGTACAACAGGGAAACCAATCGAACGAAGAGATGCGCAAGCCAAGCGAGATGGAAAAAGCGACCTGCCACCACCAAGCAACTTTTCAGTCAGCCCAATAGAAGCAGGCCGCTGTCGCAAAGCTAGCCAAAGGCTAGTTCACCGGAATGGCAGGCCCGAAGTTGAAGTAGGTGGTGCTGCCGGGGTTGGTGGTGTTGTCAAAGGTGTTGATGGTAGTACCCCCGACCATGATGGCCGATGGCGAAGGAATGGCGGGAGTTACCTGAATCTGGCCACCAAAGGGGATGGTGAATGGGCCTGGGAAGATAGCCTCGTCTTCAGACACGGAGGTGGAAGTGGTGATGACCGGATCACCGCCTGGCCCCGTCACCGTCACCACCGCGTTGGCAGGCAGGCCTGGGATCCTGATCCTCACACCGGCAGGCTGAGGCGTAGGCGTAGGCGTGGGAGTAGGCGTTGCCGGTGGCGCGCCTCCAGGCTGGAACTGCAGACTGGCCCCTGGGCCGAAGCCCACTGCCGCGCAGAGGGCATCCGACACCTCGCCAAAGACAGTAGAGGCGAAAGGATCTAGTTGCAGCGGCTGCGGGCTATCCACGAAGTTCAGAAGGTTGCCCGGGGCTCCCGCCAAGCTTTCTTGGCGACCGCACACGGCAAAGCCAGGAATGGGCGTGGGCGTGATGGTGTTGTTGAAGAAAGCCTTGAGAATGGTGCCTTCTCCGCCCAGCTCCTCCGCCGCGGTTGGCGTGAGGTCAACGCCGGGACGAGCGTAGACGGCCAGAGTGCCCTGCGGCGGCAGGCGGAAGATGTTGCCCCTCACCGAAGCCGTGGCAAAAGGAGCCAGAGTTCCCGGTGCCTGAGTCTGCTGATCCACAATGGCCGCAATGAAGACCGGGCTGTCAATCGCAGGCTCAAAGAGGTTCTCGCGAATGGTTACCGCGTTGGGCTCAGCCGACACCACATGTACGCCAGCAACGGTGAAGCCGCGCAGCAGGTTGTTGTAAACCTCCGCCTGCGAGAAGTCGCAGACTTGCACAGAGACGTAGGGACCCACCTGCGTAGGAGGCCGCGTGAAATCGTTGAAGGAGACTTTTACGTTGCGGGTGGTGAGGTTGGCTAGGTCACACTCGCCAATGGCTACTTGGTAAGGTGCAGCCGGCCCAATAGCGTCCGGATCTGGGGAAATGCCAGTAATCCGGAAGCCGTTGCCCTCCGTTCCGCCCAACGTGGCATCAGCGGCCAGGATCTTGACTGACTGCACTCTGCTCGTGCCATCAACGGAGTTCAAGGTCAAGCCAGGCCTGTCGGCAGGCAGAACAATCTCGCCCTCATCCTCAAAGGATCCAGGACCAGCCGTTACTGTCTGGTTAGGACCTGCTGCCTCAGCAATGGCGCGGGTAATGGAGAGGTAAATGTTGCTGGTGTTGCTGTTAAACGCCAAGCTCGTGCCTCTAGCAACGATGTTACGGCGCTCCACGGCATTGAGGCCGCTGCCTCGCTCGTCGCGAATGGCGTAGACGTTAGCTGTTGGGGTTATGGAATCAATGATGTTGTCATCAACGGCCACCAAGCTCAGCCCTGTAACGGCACGCTCAATGAAAATAGCCGCCGAGCCCGCACCCACATCCTGCGGCACCACGTTAATCAACTGAGTTTGCACGCCATCGGGAGCTGCGGCGTAGCCCAAGAAGATGTTGTTGGCCTCCACCCGCAGGTTGATGCCTGCGTTGTCGCCGGCAATGCGAATACCCGCTGAGTCAGCTGCGCCAGCCACAAAGAGGTTGGAGCGGGTTACTGTCAGGTTCTTAGAGGTGGCGCCAGCAGCAGCTGAGCCAAAGCTAATGGCTACCCCACGGGAAGCTGGAGTGGTTACTGTGGGGAAGAGAACGATGTCAACGCCCGTAATAGTAACTTCTGTGGCCCCCTCAGCGTTAATGCCGTACTCAATCGGTGCCAGGGAGCGGGTGTTGAGAATGCTGAAGTTCTCCAGAACAACGCCACTGGCATTGCTAGTGACCTGAACAGGAGCGCCGCTATCTGCACCCACCACAATAGCATCGCTCACCAAGCCAGTGGCACCGCGCACCCTAACGTTGCTGCGGTCGATCACGATGTTCTGGCGATAGACGCCTGGCTCCAGGACAATCGTGAGAGGCTGGGTGGGATCAGAAGTGGCGATAATCCGGTTAATGTCGGTTTCGGGCGTAACTCTAACTGTTCCTGCTGGCGGGGTTGGCGTGGGAGTCGGCGTAGGAGTTGGTGCTGGGGGAGGCGGGGGCGGCGGTGGCGGAGGCACCGGCACAGTTGGGCTAGTACTGCTTTCACCGCAGCCCGTTAGAATCACGGGCAAGAGCACCACGGCAGACGCCAAGGTCAGAGAACCAAGTGACTTCAGCAGCCACCTCTGCATTGTTCCGTTCATTTTTCTCCTCTTAACCAAAAAAGTAGGGTTCGGCTGAACACTTCCCTTACCTTACCCGATCACCTGACCTGAAGCAACTCAAGGCCTCAGGCTCGACGGTCGGGTGGGAGACGCATACACGCCTGTTCGGCGCTTGCTCTAGCTACTCCGTAAATCATACCGTCAGATCTGCCCAACTTGGCAAGTCTTGCCATTTTTTTTCCAGGTGCAACCCAGGAGCTACAGGGATCCCTGCCAAGTCCAAGTTGAACAGAGAGGATTGCGGAAGAATGACCGGTGGGATCTGCGGCAGTTCTGCCATCGGAGCCGAGGTTCACCCTTCATGCAGACGCTGCGGGCTAACAGCCCTCTTGAGCAGCCAGAACCCTTACCCGGCAAGCTTTCCCGGATCCACCTGCAAAAAACCGGAAGATTTGCCTATTTCCTCACAAAAGGGTGCTTGATCTGGGGCAGAAGGGTGGCAGGATGAGGAGTGGATGTTTTTTCTGGAGACCCAACCAGGATGGCTACCTATAAGGTCACTCTGATCAACGAGGAGCAAGGCTTAAACGTCACCATCGATGTGCCGGATGACGAGTACATTTTGGACGTGGCGGAAGAGCAAGGGATCGAGCTGCCCTATTCCTGCCGCGCCGGTGCCTGTTCGACCTGTGCCGGCAAGCTGGTGAGCGGCACGGTGGATCAAAGCGATCAGTCCTTCCTGGATGATGATCAGATCGAGCAGGGCTATGTGCTGACCTGTGTGGCTTACCCTACTTCCGACTGCACCATCATCACCCACCAAGAAGAAGCCCTTTACTGATCGAGCTTGAATTTCCGTCCTCACCCCCGGCCCCTCTTTATTAAAGAGAGAGGGGTTTTTGTTTTGGGTGGCCCAAGCGCTCCGCGCCGCTGACACAGCCACCCCCAGCCCCTCTCCCAGGGCAAGAGGGGAGATTCAGGGTGGTAGGATTTCCTTATTCTGCAACACCCGACAACCATGACGCCTGAGCAAGAGCAGTGGCTGATTCAAGCCATCCAAGAGTTACAAGCCTCCCAAAGAGAATTGCAGGCTGCCCAGCAGGAGCTGCGCCTTGTCCAACAAAACCAGCAGCTCCTCATTCAAGAGCTGCGGGAGGGACAGGCAATGCTGGCGCAGTTCTTTCGCGAGTCAATGGATCGGTTTGACGAGCGCACCCGGGCTATTGAACGGCGCACGGAAGCTCTGGAACGGCGCACCGACCAAATGGCGGAGGAGATGAGAGAGATGCGGCAAGAGATTCGGGATCTGCGCCGCGATTTTCTGGAACGGCGTTAGCTTCCATCCAACCGTGGCCCAAGCGCTCACAGCCCCGCTCCCAGGGGAAGAGAGGGGTTGTGTGAGATACAGGGCTAGCATGGCAACAGAGAAACTTTTGGCCGAGACGGTGTATGGCTTGGGCAAGGGGATCCGTTTCTGCACCCTCAACAGCTCGCCTGAGGTTGGCCGAATACCTTGTTTATTCGGATGGCGGGGATACCCGCTATGAGCTGGTGGCGGGAGAGTTGGTTCCCATGGCCCTTCCAACCGGACGGCATGTGCAAATTCAAAAGTTTCTCAGCCAAGTCTTTGAGGCAGAGATTGCACGGCAGCAGTTGCCCTGGACAACGATACAGGGAGGCTTGGGGATCCAGTCGCCGCGGGGCAGCCACCGGTGGGATACGGTGCGGATTCCCGATGGGGTGGTGCTGCCTTTGGAGCAATGGCAGGAGATGGGATCCAGAGAGGCGTTGATTCGCCCGGAGGATCCGCCGCCGCTGCTGGTGGTGGAGGTGGTGAGTGAGTCGAGCCGGGCAGCAGACTACCGGGCCAAGCGGGCAGAGTACTGCGTTTTGGGGATCGGCGAGTATTGGGTTGTGGATCCCTTGGAGGAGAAGGTGAGCCTGCTGCTGCTTCATGAAGGCTGGTACGATGTGCTGGAGCTGCAAGGATCCGAGCGGCTGCCCTCGAAGGTTTTTGTGGGGCTGGAGTTGCAGGCGGGGGAGATCTTGGCTGCGGATTCGGGTTATTCTGGTAAAGCTACGGGGAGTTAGCTCAGTTGGTAGAGCGCTGCGATCGCACCGCAGAGGTCAGGGATTCGAGTTCCCTACTCTCCATTGAGGTTTTGGATTTGGATCCCTTGCCCCCGATCCCTCTCCCAGGAGGAGAGAAGAGTTAGTGGTGGTAGGATTTCCTTATTCTGTAGTGTTTCAGTAACCATGACGCCCGAGCAAGAACAGTGGCTGATTCAAGCCATCCAAGAGTTGCAAGCCTCCCAAAGAGAGCTGCAAGCCTCCCAAAAAGAATTGCAAGCTGCCCAGCAGGAGCTGCGTCTTGTCCAGCAAAACCAGCAGGTTTTGATTCAAGAGCTGCGGGAGGGACAGGCGATGCTGGCGCAGTTCTTTCGCGAGTCAATGGATCGGTTTGACGAGCGTACTCGGGCCATCGAACGCCGCACAGAAGCACTGGAACGGCGCACCGACCAGATGGCGGCAGAGATGCGGGAGATGCGGCAAGAGATTCGGGATCTGCGCCGCGATTTTTTGGAACGACGCTAGCCCAAACGCTCCGCGCCGCTGACGCGACTCCCCCCAGCTTCTCTTCTAAGGGGAGGGGGGAGATGTAGGGTGCTAGGATTTTTTTATTCTGTACCGCCCGCCAGCTATGACACCTGAGCAAGAGGAGTGGCTGATTCGCGCCATCCAGGAGCTACAAGCTTCCCAAAAAGAACTGCAAGCTTCCCAAAGAGAGTTGCAAGCTTCCCAAAGAGAACTGCAAGCTGCCCAGCAGGAGCTGCGTCTTGTCCAACAAAACCAGCAGCTTCTCATTCAAGAGCTGCGCGAAGGGCAGGCGATGCTGGCGCAGTTTTTCCGCGAGTCGATGGCTCGCTTTGACGAGCGCACCCGAGCCATTGAACGGCGCACGGAAGCTGTGGAGCGCCGCACCGAAGCTTTGGAACGGCGCACTGACGAGATGGCCCAAGAGATGCGGGAGATGCGGCAAGAGATTCGGGATCTACGCCGCGACTTTTTGGAACGGCGGTAGCTTGGGCCCAAGCGCTCTGCGTTGCTAGTGTAACCATCCCCGGATCCTTCTCCCAGGAGGAGATTTAGGGTGGTAGGATTTCCTTGTTCTGTAGCGCCTTGGTAACCATGACACCTGAGCAAGAGCAGTGGCTGATTCGGGCCGTCCAGGAGTTGCAAGCTGCCCAGCAAAACCAGCAGGTTTTGATTCAAGAGCTGCGGGAAGGGCAGGCGATGCTGGCACAGTTTTTCCGGGAGGCACTGGATCGCTTTGACGAGCGCACCCGAGCCATTGAACGGCGCACGGAAGCCCTGGAACGGCGCACCGACGAGATGGCCCAAGAGATGCGGGAGATGCGGCAGGAGATTCGGGATCTGCGCCGCGACTTTTTGGAACGGCGGTAGCTTGGGCCCAAGCGCTCTGCGTTGCTAGTGTAACCATCCCCGGATCCTTCTCCCAGGAGGAGATTTAG
>NZ_JBSSAC010000005.1:0-105182 GCF_054058315.1 Thermostichus sp. MS-CIW-40 | reverse complement strand
GTGAAGACTTCTTTACTACTGATCAATCCATCCTCCTTCCGAAGTTGGTTTGCTAAGTGCTGCTATTGTACCCCTTGAGCCCTTAACAGGCTGTAGCTCTCGGGCCGGAGCTTGCTGTGCTGCCATAATCTCCTCCTTAATGAGAAATTTTACTATTTAAATCATAGTAGAGGCTGATGGCTGGCCTTGGGATTTTAAGGTTTCCTTATGACTGGCCACCCGCTCAGCTCTCTTGTTCTCGAAGTTTCTCGAAGTTCTTGGCGGTTACCGATGGGCAGGAAGGCGGAACCTCAATCCTTCACTTGGCCTGAGGGGAGCCTTGAAGTTAATGAAAACCATTGGCAAGGCGCTGTCCACTGGCAACAGAGGGAGAGAGCTAAGCTAAAGCTCGGCGCTGTTGGCCTTTTGGCGACAAGCTGGCAGGAAGAGAGTCTGCTTTCTCAACTCACTCCATGTCCAAAATCCAACCCCTGAACCCAGAGCGGATCGCCCAGATGGCCGCGGGAGAGGTGATCGACTCGCTGGGGGCTGCTCTGCGAGAATTGCTGGAAAATGCCCTCGATGCTCAGGCCACCCGCATTCAGGTGGAGATCTGGCCCAGCCGCTGGCAGGTGCGGGTGGGGGATAACGGCCACGGGATCCCGGCTTCGGAGCTGGAGCAGGTGGCCCGTCGCCACACCACCAGCAAGTGGGACGGTCGCAGCCTGGGATTTCGTGGGGAAGCCTTGCACAGCCTGGCCCGCTTGGGATCCCTGGCTATCCAAACCCGCCACGCTGACGATGCTCACGGCTGGCTGGCCGCCTACGACCGACAGGGGGAGCTGATCCACAAGCAGCCGGCAGCCACTGCCTTGGGAACGGTGGTCACGGTTGCGGATTTGTTTGCCGACTGGCCTCTGCGCCGTCGGGCCTTGCCCCAAACTCGCCCGCTCCTGACCCTGGTGCAGAATGCAGCCCTAGCCCATCCCTGGGTCAGTTGGCAGGTGCATCAGGAAGGGCAATTGCTGCTCAGCCTCTGGCCGGGAAAATCTCTGCAAGATCTGCTGCTGCAGGTGTTGCCGCAGTTGGATCCCACGGATCTGCGCTATCGGCGGATCCAGGATGGGGATAGCGATTGGGAAGTGGTGCTGGGCCTGCCGGATCGCCTGCATCGCCCCCACCCCGATTGGATCCGTGTGGCCGTAAACGGACGGTTTGTGCAGATGCCCGACTGGCAACGGCTGATCCAGTCGGTTTTTCACCACGCGTTGCCTCGCCACCGTCATCCACTGGTGGTTGTTCACCTGCGCCTGCCCCCAGAGCAGGTGGATTGGAACCGTCATCCTGCCAAAAGCGAGCTCTACCTGGAGAATCTGACGGCCCGCCAGGAGCAGTTGCGCCAACACCTGCACTCCCTTCTGCAATTGGGATCCGGGCAAGCCAGCCGCCGCTCTGTGCATCTGATCCGGGCCAGCGAGGCCAAGGTGGTCTATCGAGTCTCGCCCGATCTCCAGAGCCGTTTTCCTCCCTCTGACCGCCCAACTTCTCTCCTGCCCCCCCTCAAGGCGCTGGCCCAACTGCATCGGACCTACATCTTGGCAGAGCACCCCCAGGGGTTATGGCTGGTGGAGCAACACCTGGCCCACGAGCGAGTTCGCTATGAGTACATCCAGCAGCATTGGCAACTGGTGGCACCGGCGACGCCCGTAACGCTGCAAGGACTATCGCCCCAAGCCCTGGAGCGGTTGGAGCAGTTGGGGCTGGAGCCGGAACCCTTCGGCCCCAATACCCATCTCATTCGACGCCTCCCTTTGGCTTTGGAGTCGGAAGATCCAGAAGAGGTGCAGGGATCCCTGCTAGAGCTCAGCCGTTGTCAAGATGTGCAAGCAGCCCAGGTGGCGGTGGCCTGTCGAGGGGCCTTGCGCAATGGGATCCCGCTGACCTTGGAGCAGATGCAAAAGCTGTTGGAAGCTTGGCAGCGCACCGCCAATCCCCACACTTGCCCTCATGGTCGCCCGGTCTACCTGGCCCTGGCAGAAAAAGATCTGGCCCGTTACTTCCGCCGCCGTTGGGGCCTCTGCGACCGGCCTATCTCCGAGTCCAAACTGGGATCCCTGGGGGAGCTGGATCCGCTGGGAGACAGGTTTGCCGCCCAGGTGCGGCGCTCAAGCGGCTCTTCTGCGTCGGAGCCCACGGACGAGGCCAGTTCTGCCCCACTATAATCGGGGGTGTCCAACTGCTGAAACCCCTGAAACGCCATGGCTTCTTATCTCAAACTCAAAGCCCAAGAAGAGACCTGGCTGCAGCGCCATTCCCGTCTGATCTTGGCGATCCTGGCCGGCCTGGGATCCCTGCTGACGGCCTATCTCACCTACACCAAGCTGACGGAGCAGCCCGCCGCCTTCTGCACTGGGGATGGAGGGTGTGACCTGGTACTCTCCAGCCGTTGGGCAGAGTTTTTGGGGATCCCGACAGCGGCTGTTGGCTTGCTGGGGTTTCTGGGAGTCTTGGCGCTGGCGGTGCTGCCGGATGGGCTCCCATTGGTGAAGCGGTGGCGCTGGCCGGCCCTGTTTGGCTTGGTTTCCGCCATGACCGCCTTTGAGATGTACATGCTTTACCTGATGGTGGCAGTGCTACGGCAATTCTGCATGTACTGCACCACCGCGATCATCTTGGTGGCGGGGCTGGGGCTGGTGACCGTGCTGGGCCACCGCTGGCTGGATGGGGGCAAGCTGGCCTTCAGCTACATTCTCATAGGCTTTCTCACGTTGGTGACCACGATTGGGGTGTACGCCAACCAAGTTCCCCCGCCTAGCCCCCTGGCGGTAGGGTTAGCAGCCCACCTGCGGCAGATCGGCGGCACTATGTACGGGGCCTATTGGTGCCCCCATTGTCAAGACCAAAAGGAGCTGTTCGGATCGGCTTTTGAGCAAGTGCCCTACGTGGAGTGCTCCCCCAACGGCCCCGGCACTCCACAGGCTCGAGAATGTACAGAAGCGGGGATCACCAGCTATCCCACCTGGATCATCAATGGCCGCACCTACACAGGCGTTCGCTCTCTGGAAGCCTTGGCGGTGGCCTCTGGCTATCCGCTGGAAGAGGGCAGATAAACCCCTGGAGTCGGGATGAGGATGTGAACTCGGTTGCGCCCTGCCTGCTTGGCCTGGTAGAGCGCGCTATCCGCCTGCTGCAAGGCAGCTTCCGGCTCCAGGCGGTAGTCTTCGCTGAGCACGACCCCACCGATGCTGATGGTAACAGGCAGGCTGCGCTTGGGGGAGATGTCAATGGGCCGTTTGGCGATAGCCTGCCGCAGAGACTCTGCGTAGCGACCACAGCGAGAGGGGCTAAGTCCGGGCGTAAGGCAAACAAATTCTTCCCCACCATAGCGGTAGAGCAGGCTGGAGGGCCGCAGTTGATTTTGCAGCCGCCCGACGATGGCCTGCAGCACACAGTCGCCAATGTAGTGGCCGTGGCTGTCGTTGATTTGCTTAAAGTGATCTACATCCATCATCAGCAGGCAGAGATAGCGGTAGCGAGCTTCCCCGCGGGCTCCCACCTGCTTGAGCAAATGGGGCAGCGCCTGATCCAGAGCTCGCCGGTTCAACGCCCCGGTCAAGGGATCCGTCAAAGACAAAGACTCCAACAGCTCGTTGCGGGCTCGCAACTGCCGGTTGGCCTGGGCCAAAGCTTGGGTGAGCCGCTGGAGGCGCAGCCCTGCCCGCACCCGCGCTCGCAGCTCCTCGGGATCGACCGGCTTGGTGATGAATTCATCCGCCCCCGCATCCAGCCCCTCTACCCGAGCCTCAACTTCAGAACGGGACGTGAGCAAAATGAAATAGACAAACTGCCCTGCGGCGGATCCCTTGAGACGGCGACAGAACTCTACCCCCGACATCTCAGGCATGACCCAGTCGCAGATCACCATGTCGGGCCACTCGCTCTCTTCCAAGCTTTGCAAGGGATCCCAAGCTGCTCGGGCGCTTTCCCAGCTTTCCACGTAGTACTGAGAGCCTTTGAGAGCATCGACAATATAGCGACGGACTACTGGGTCATCATCGACAACCCAAATGCGGGGAGTCCGGGCCGGAACAGAGCTCCAAAAGGTTTCTTCTGCTGAACCAGAAGGGTGGTACGCAGAATCCAAGCCCTCCAGATCAAGGGATGGCATAGCTAAAGAGGAATCGCCCATTGTAGTCGGATCCCAATCTTAGCGCCAACAGCTAGTTGGAACCAGAACCGGGAGCGGCCAGACAAGCATGGTTGGAGGCCCGCTCACGGAGCGCAAGGTGCAGTGCTTCCACAAACTGCCGCACCCGAATCGGGTCGATCATGGGAAAGGGATCCGAATAGCCTGCCGGCATGCCTGCGGAACGGGAAGACCGCTTCAGAGAACTGGCCACAATTACTCCATCTGCCCGCCGGATCAGGCTGCCGATGTTTTCAGCAGTAGCCCCCGAGCCGATGAGCAGCGGCACCTGAGGAGCAACTTTGCGGGCCAGCTCCAGCTCCTCCAGAAGGGGTGGCTTGCCGGTGGCCCAGCCGGAAAGGATGATGGCATCGGCCAGGCCACGTTCCACCGTGTCGGTAATAGCCGCATCCAGGCTGATGGGACTTAGGGGTTGAGCGTGTTTCACCAGCACATCGGCAAAAATCTTGATATTAGCCCCCAGCTCCCGGCGATAGCGCAGCAGGCGGTGGGCATTCCCCTCGATAATGCCTTGGTCGGTCACCATCGCCCCGCAGAGCACATTCACCCGGATGAACTGCGCCCCCACGCAGGCGGCAATTGCCAGAGCACTGCAGCCATCGTTGCGCAAGACATTGATCCCAACCGGCAGCGAGACCAGGGTTTTCAGCCGCTGGACGATGACGGTCATGGCGCTGACCACCGCTGCGTCCACCCGATCCTTGGCAAAGGGGGCATCGTAAAAGTTCTCGACAAGGATCCCGTCTACCCCTCCTGCAGCCAGGGCAGTAGCTGCCTGTTCTGCCTGAGCGATCACCCATTCCAAGTCCCCCCCCCAACGGGGTGAGGTGGGCAGCGGCAACAAATGAACCACCCCAATGACCGGATGGGGGGTTTTGAAGAGGTGTTGCAGCAGGTTCACCGGCAAGCTTCCTCAGGGATCCCTAACGATCTTACGCCTGGATCTGACCCACAGGGGTATTCTCTGGGGGAAGTGTAACATCAGGGCTGGGGGGAGAAGAGCGGGCCAAGCCTCGGAGCAGTTGTGGCACCATCCCCGGCCCTTCGTAAACCCAGCCGGTATAGATCTGCAGCAAGCTGGCCCCCGCTTCCAGTTTCTCCAAGGCGTCGGCCAAGGTGAAGATGCCCCCCACTCCGATGATGGGCAATTTTCCTTGGGTGGAGCGGTGGATGTAGCGGATGACTTGGGTGGAACGCTCCCGCAAGGGGGCACCGCTGATCCCGCCGGCTTCTGCAAGGATTGGCCTAGACTCCGCTGGTGCGAAGGGGATCCCGTGGCCAGGTAGGAAACGGGTCTTCAGGTTATCGCGGCGCAGGGTGGTGTTGGTGGCCACAATCCCGGCCAGTTGATGGTCTTGGGCCAGCTCCAGGATGCTGTCAATGTCGGGCCAGTCCAGATCGGGGGCGATCTTCACCAGGAGGGGTTTTCGCTTCTGATTTTCCTGCTGTAAGGCAGACAGGATGGGCTCCAGTTGCTCAGCAGCCTGCAGGGATCGCAGCCCCGGCGTGTTGGGGGAGCTGACGTTGACCACAAAGTAGTCCCCCAGCTCCTGGAGCAGCCGGAAGCTGGCCAGGTAATCGGCAGCCGCTTCTTCTAGGGGGGTGATTTTGGCTTTGCCCAGGTTGATTCCGATGGGGATGGGACGTTGCTGTAGCCGACGCAACCGTTCGGCTAGAGCCGCCGCCCCTTGACTGTTAAAGCCCATGCGATTGAGGGCAGCGCGATCTTGGGGCAGTTGAAACAGGCGAGGTTTGGGGTTGCCCGGTTGGGGCTGAGGAGTGACGGTGCCCACCTCTACAAAACCAAATCCTAGGCTGGGCCAGACGCCCAGAGCCAGGCCATCTTTGTCGAAGCCCGCAGCCAACCCAAGGGGATTGGGAAAGGTAAGGCCCCACAGCGACACCGCTAGCCGGGGATCCCGGTAGCAAAACAGTCGCTCCAGAGCCGATAGGATCCCAGTGGCCTGGGTGGTATCGATCCAGTGCAAGGCGCGCAGCAGGGCCATCTTGACCGTTTCTGGATCAGCTCTCAGCCCAGAAAAAAGAAGAGGCCACAGCACATCTCGGTACAGGTTCACCGCAAAGACCCTCTACAGGTAAACTGCCCCTTGGCTGTAGCTTGCTTCCGCGTCGCAAAAATCGGTGAGCAACTGATGGACTCCGGGCTCACTGCCAGCTAAGGGATATCCCATTGCAGCACTCAACGGTAACCTCTCTGGGCTTGCTCTTTGCCGGAGATGGAGTCCCTTTGCCGCTCAAGGCTGGCTCCCCAAACTGCCCCCAACAGCAAGGTTACCAACAGGTGGATGCGGCCATCCAACATCACCACATCCAAAAGCCCTGAGGCAAAAAACGCCGTCAAGGCCAGCAGCATCCCCAACAGGACGCTTTCTTGCGAGCGCCGCCAAGCTTGCCATCCCCGCGCCAAAATCCAGCCCCACAGGATCAGATGGCCCAGCAACAGCGGGATCCCACCCTCGGCTGCCAGGTGTAGGTACAGATTGTGGCAATGGCCCAGCAGCTCCGGCGGCTCCTGAGCATTATAAAGGGCGGCAAAGCTCTGCCAGCCCCAGCCCGTCAAAGGCCGCTCTCGCGCCATCTGCAGGGCAAAGTGCCAGGCATCCAGACGGTTAGCGGTGGAACTAAAATGGAGCGCCTGGGGATCGAAGGTGTCTGCCAGACGGCTCCAAATCAATCGGGGCACTACGGCCCGCCAGCCCGGCCAATCCCAAGCAGCAGCCAAACCAGCCAACCCTATGCCGACCAAGATCCCGATCCCCCACCAACAGCGCCGCAGGGCCAGCCCCATCATCAGCGCCAGCCCCCCCGCTCCCCAGCCGTTGCGAGAGGCTGTCAGCAGCAACAAGAGGGATCCCAGCCCCAGCACAGCTCCCAGCCCTACTGCCTGTGGCCAGTCTCTATCGGCTCGATCCAGCCACAGCCCTGCCGCCAAACACAGGTGGATCACCAGGTAGATGGCCAGCGTATTGGGGGAAGTGAAGGCTGCCGCCGGTCGCTCTCCCCCGGCAACCCCCGTGATCCAAACCGGCCCCAAGAAGAAGTGCCCCTGCCATCCCCACAGCACTTCTCCCCAACCCAAAAGCAGCATCAGCCCGCTGCCCAGCACCAACACCTGGGCCAACCGCCGACGGCCTACAGGATGGAACTCCGTCCCGCTACCGCGAGAGGCCAGCGCATCGGCAAAGGCCGGCAGCATCAACAAAAAAGGCCAGTAGTTGAACATCCCCGGCAGGCTCAGTCGCCAATCCTCCCCCCAAAAGGCCACTCCCACCGCAGCCAGGCTCAGGAGAGCCGCCAGTCCAAATAGAGGATCCCGCAGGATCGCCCCACCATAGCGGGTATAACCCTGGATCGTCCCCACCAAAGCCAACAGCAAGCTGGGGGCCAGATTCACCGGGATCAGCGCCGCTGCTGCCAGCAGCCAGCCCCGCGGTTGAGAGGGCAAGGGATCCGGCGACAGTTGTTGAGACGAAACCGGTGCCGAAGAAGACATCACTCATCCTCGATGGGGATCCCTGGCCTGACCTGCCCCTGGCCGAAGTAGCGCCCAAATTGCAGCTCGTACACCTCATCTTCATCTTGGGTTTCTACCCAGAGCTCCGAGCGGGCATAGCCCACGCACAACAGCCCATACCCCTGCTCCTTCAGCTCCCGCGAGATGCCCATGGCTTCCGGCTGATACAGGGATCCCCGCCGTACCCGCACCGCACAGGTGGTACAGGCGCCATTGCGACAGGCAAAGGGCAGTTGGATCCCTTGGGCCTCGGCGCTGGCCAAAATGTATTGATCCGCCGGCACCTGGATTAGATAGTGAGTGTCCCGTTGGCGGTCATGGATGTGAACCGGGTAAGAAGGGACAGAAGAGGAAGAATGCATGGGGAAGTGGCCTTTTTGCAGAGCAGAAATCTTTTTCATGATTCCACAGGATTTTAACCACTACCCCACCAAACCTGAACCGGCTGGGGATCCCCAGGAGCTGAAGCCGATCTGTTGGTGGGTCTAAAGATAAACAAACAGACCCCGAGTTGGTTGTTGAGATAAGCTACAGGTAGGCCTCCCAAGGAGAGCATCCCATGCTGGAAACCCCCAATGCCAATCTGGCTTCACTGGAAAAACCTTCGCCTTCCCTCTCTGCCGAAACCCTCAACAAGCTGATCGAGAGCAATGCTGAAAGTCGGCCTTGGGGCAGCTTTACAGTGCTGGAAGAGGGCCCTGGCTACAAAATCAAGCGGATCGTGGTGCTGCCCAAGCATCGCCTCAGCCTGCAGTTGCACTACCATCGCAGCGAACACTGGATCGTCGTTGCCGGCACCGCCAAGGTCACCTGCGGAGATGAAGAAAAGCTCATCACGGCCAACCAATCCACCTACGTGCCCCCTTGCACCAAGCATCGCCTGGAGAACCCTGGCGTCATCCCTCTGGTGATTATCGAGGTGCAAAACGGCCAGTACTTGGGCGAAGACGACATTGTCCGCTTCAGCGACGACTACGCCCGGGTTAACGGTGGGCAAAAGTAGCCAATCCCAATGGCCTAGGCGAGCTCTTCGCTGCTGAGGATCGCGATCCTCTAGAACAGCATCACCAGCAGGGCAACCACTAACAACAGCACAGCCCACATAGCCTGCCAGAAGGGATGGTAGCTGGTGATGAGCTGGCCATGGCGGCTTTGAAAGCGGGCCAGATCCAGGTAAGGGGCCACCCCTCGTCGGAACCACCCCACCGCGGATCCCTCTTGGCCGATTACCCCCCCTGCCTGGCGCGCTCCAAACAGGAAGTTGCCCAGCGGCCCAAAGCGGGAAGCATAGCGCAGGAAGATCATCCCTGTCTCATCCTGGAACTTGAGATCGGAGCCAAAGCGATAGCCCGGATCCCCCCGCCCGATCACCCGCCCCTCCAACTGCATCGGCAACCCGCGCAAGGGGCTGGCGTAGGGATTGCTCATGGCCTTCAACACGGTCAACGCTGGCGGGTTTTCTAAGCTGGGGTACATCACTGTCATCTTCAGCAGCAGGCCCAAGCCCACCCCCATCAGGATCAGCCCGGCAAACATTTCATAGAAGCCCATCCGCAAAGTCGGGATCCCGAGCAGCGCCCCCGCGATTGCCCCCAGCCACTCGGCGTTCAACAGCAGTATATCCAGCAGAAAGTTCCCGTAGAGCTGTTGCCGGTTGAGCTGCTTGCCCTGGGCAACCACGCTGGCCATGTCGAATTCCACCGGCAGATCCAGTTGCTCCGCATAGGTGCTCAGCGCCCGCACCCGTTTGCCCGTGAGGGGATGGGTGGAGTTCAGCTCCATCCACCAGGCCCAAGGGTTAAACAGATCCCACAAAAATACCCTGCCCACCTGGCCGGGATCCGAGGCAACCCGGTAGGCCGTCCCCGCCGTAACAGCCGCCTTGGCATCGTAGATCCCCAAAGCCCGCGTTCCTTCCAGCAGGCGAGCACTGCGCTGTCGGGTTTCCTCATCCCGCTCCCGCTCTCCCTCTTGCACAATGCCGTAGGCAATTTTCACCAAAGCCCGCGAGAGCCCATTGGGGTTGCCGGTGGTTTCGGCAGCAAAGTGGTCGGCAAAGTACTCCCGCACCCGCGACAGATACAGCAACAAGTAGGAGCCGGCCACATAGAAAAAGTAGGCGACCAAGGCCAGGGAGCGGAGGCTGCCCCTTTTGCCGTTGTCGCGCGCATCCCGCATGTAGACGTAAAGAAGGTAGAGAATCTGCACCAGCGTGGAAGCCAGGGTCATGACGGCGAAATCCCAGTGGATCACATGCCCCAGCTCGTGGGCATAGACCGTAGCCACCTCTTCATCTTCCAAGTAGGTGAACAACCCTTCGCTGACGACGATGCGGGCCGTATCCGGCAGGCTGCCGTAGGTGAAGGCGGTGGGGTTTTGGTCGCGGATCAGCCCCAGCTTCGGCTGCTTCAGCTTGTACTGGCGGCAGACCCGTTGAATCACCTCTGCACTCTCTGGGCTGCGACGCCCAATTTCCGCCAAGCTCACCCACTCGGTGCCATAGAGGCTGTGCTGGATCCAGTCCATCAGCCAAGGGGACAAAAAGAAGATCAGGGCATTGAAGGCGAGGGTGAGCAGAATGGCGAAGATGAAAGAGCCCAGAGAGAATCCCCCCTCTAAGCTGCCCAAGACGGTCAGGAAAAGCACAAACACCATACCGAACAGCAGGCTCAGGGTCACACCTGAGGCCGCCGTCAGGTTGCCGGCAAAGCTGGCCAACATTAGCGAGACCCCCACCTGAGGCGCGCGGTAGCTGCGCTTGGTTTGTCCGGTTTTGAGACCTGAGGTGGCGGGATCCAATTCCGCTAGGGTGCGGCTGGGGTTGAAGCAATAGCGGCTCAGCCAAACGCTCAGTAGACGCAGCTCGTGGGGATTCAGGCTTTTCAGAGGCTCCAGCCACAGGGCTGCCTCCACCGACAGCATCACCGTCGAGACGGTGCTGGGATTGCGAAACAAGGTGGGCAAGAGGGGCAGAACCTCCTGTTTTTGCCCAGAAGTGAGGCTGTGAAAACCCAAAACCGCCTGGCGGAGCAAACCAGGCGGCTGAGGAAGGTCGGCAGTAAGCAACTGGCGATCGCTGACAAAGCAGTAGCGGCTTAGATCCAGACTCTCTGAGAACTCCATCCCGGGATCCACCTTGTCTGTCGCCGGCTCCGGATCCAGCCTCACCTGAGTTTTCCAGTCGGCAGCCTGCTGGCCCATGGGGCGGCTGTAGAGGGCCAACCGTTTGACTTGGGGGTAGCGAGTGGGAATCGCCTTCTGGAACCAGGCCGTCAACTCCTCATAGTTGAGAGCAAGGCCGGCAGGGCGGTTGATCATAATGACGAGGGCATAAGCCTTGGGACTCTCCTGGAGCGGTTGGGCTTTGGCCTGTAACCTAAGGCGGGGATTGGCCAGCGCCTGCTCCAGCCACTGCACCACTTCCTGTTCGTTCATGGCCCTCTCCCGGATCTAGTGGGGTGAAGAAGATCAACTATTCATCAATCATTCAACTGTTGCCTCGGTTGCCGACTGCCGATTGGCCTCACGGGAGCTATTCTGGCATTTCCTCCCGTTGACGGGATCCCCATCCTTCCCCAGCCCAGTACGGTTCCCCTGCTGGGAAAGCATGAGAACCTGAGCTTTGGGAATTTTTGGCTACAAAATCGAGCGCTGCCCTTCTGGGCTGATACCAATAATGGTGAGCTGGCAATCCAACACTTTGAAACCGTACTTTTCTGCCACCTTCTGGGTGATGTTAAGAATGGCGTTGTTTTTGAACTCGATCACCTTGTTGGTCTTGACGCACACCAGATGGTGGTGGTGGTGGGGGGCCGGCTGGTTGATCTCGTAATGTTTGTGCCCTTCGGTCAGTTCCAGTTCTCGCAAAATGCCCATGCGGGACATCAGCTTGACGGTGCGGTAAATGGTGGAAAGGCTAATGTTGTGGCCTTCTTCCCGCAACTTTTTGTGCAACTCCTCCGCGCTCAGATGCGTGCCCTCAGGCAAGTTTTGAAACGTTTGCAGGATGATCTCCCGCTGCCGAGTGGCTCGCCAGCCTTTGGCATTGAGCTCTGCCTTGAACGCCTCTTCGGTGTAGACCATGATGCCGCCCCTCCGCTGTTGGGCAACGTCGCCGTAACAGTCAATAAGTTCTGTAATTGATAATAACTTCATTTATGACGACACCACCCGACTTGGTTGCTGAAGACTGGTTGCTGAAGACATTGTTCAGGCTCAATGGACAGGCTCAATGGACAGGCTCAATAGGAGAGGCCCAATAGAACAGGGACGCAACTGAGGCGCATGGGCTGCCGGGAGAGCCTCGGGAAGGGTGCGGGAAACCCAATCCCTCATCCATCCGGGATGAGCTAGCCTACAGAGCAGAGCCATGTGGCGGACTGTTTCTGGTGTTCGGGCGCGCCTAGGCTAACATACTCAAGAAAAGGCCCGCGGCATCCTGACAGCGTTGGCAAGCGTAGTGATCGGGGAAGGAAAACGAAAATGCGGTTTGAGCAGCCCAAAACCTATTCCATTTCTCTGGGTGGCTGGGGGTTCTGGCTGGGATCCCTGGCGTTGGCAGCTTTGCTGACCAGTATCGGGCTGGGGTGGCTGGTCGCCGGATTGGTGGCCCTGTTGCTGCTTTTGCTGTCCTTGCCGGTGTTGGTGCTCCTGGCCTTTCGCTGGTGGGCGCGCCGCTGGATTACCACCGATCGCTGCCCGGTGTGTGGGTCAGAATCGCAAGCCATTGAGGGCAGCCATTTCTTTTGCCCCAATTGTGGAGAGCCGCTGTTTGTTGCAGACGGACGTTTTTATCGGCAAACGCCCCCCGGCACCATCGATGTAGAGCCTGTGGAAGAGGGTGGCTGGGAATTGACGAGCTGATGCCCCCTCGGTTGCCGGGATGTTTAGAGGGTGTTTTCCGTGAAAAGTGCTATGCCTGCGGCACCCCATGGTGCTACACAACACTGTTGCTCCGCAACGCTGACGCCACGGCACGAACAACATCTGTGGGGCTGGCCCGGTAGGCGGCTGGTTTCGAGCTGGGTTGGGCTGTTCTCGGCGGCAATTCTGTTGCTGGGTTTGTCTCCCACTTCTCAGGCGACGGAGCAGGGATCCCTGCAACCTCAGGTGGAAACTTATCTGGCTCAGTTGGCCGGTCGGGGGTTTTCGCCCACAGCTCAGGGGGTTTGGCTGCAGATGGAGGATCCTTCGCCTCAGCGGGACAGAATCCTTGTTTTGGGACAGCATCAGGGATCCACACCCTTGCCGGCTGCTTCTTTGACCAAGGTGGCAACGACCCTGGCCGCTTTGCAGCACTTTGGCCCGCAGCACCGCTTTGTTACCACCTGGCTGGCCACTGGCCCCTTAACTGCTGAGGGAGTTCTACAGGGGGATCTCTGGGTTCTGGGGGGGGAGGATCCCTTGTTCGTCTGGGAGGAAGCCTTCTCCGTCGGCAACCTGCTCAATGCCTATGGGATCCGCCAGGTGCGCGGGGATCTGGTGGTGGTGGGCCGCTTTTACATGAACTTTTCCCGGGATGTGGCGCAATCGGGATCCCTGTTGCGGCAGGGGCTGGATGGGCGGCGTTGGCCACCAGAAGCGGAGGTCCAATTTTCAACCCTGCCCCCCGGCACACCCAGACCGCAGGTGGAGATCTTGGGTTCGGTGCGGGTTGCCCAGCAGATCCCGCCTGCCGCCCAGGTTTTGCTCAGACATGAGTCCCCCCCCCTCATTCACCTGGTCAAGCTGATGAACCTCTACAGCAACAACTCCATGGCCGAGATGTTGGCCGATGCGGTGGGGGGAGCAGACCAAGTGGCCCAAATCGCCCGGGCCATCGCCGGGATCCCGCCCGAAGAGCTGCAACTGATCAACGGCTCCGGGTTGGGGGTGGAAAACCGCATTTCTCCGCGGGCCAATGTAGCTTTGCTTCGAGCGATCCAATCTCTTCTGGAGGAGCAGGGGCTCTCTCTTGCCGATGCTTTTGCCGTCGTCGGCCAGGATGTGGGGGTGTTGGAACGGCGGCTGTTACCGGGGATCCTAATTGCCAAGTCGGGCACCTTGAGGAGCGTCAGCACCTTGGCGGGTGTATTGCCAACCGAGCAGGGGGACATCTGGTTTGCCCTGATGAATGTCGGATCCGATCTGGTCGGCTTTCGCACCCAGCAGGGACAATTCCTCAGCCGCCTCCAATCCCAATGGGGATCCCCTGCCACCTTGCCTGAGCGTTGGATCCCTCGCTCTGGGGATACGGGATCCCGCACGGAGCTGAACCCCCGTCTTTGAAACTGTGCCCAACCGGTTCTCTCTCAGCCCAGAGTGACCTCGGTCGCGTTAGCGGAACGCAGTCCTATGTCCGCCCTCCCAGTTTGGGAATTGAGATCGACTTGGCCCGCTGTCAACAGCCCTCAACCCAGAAACCTCGTCCAGCAATTCCCGATGGGGCGTACAGGGATCGAACCTGTGTAAGGCAAATTATGAGTTTGCTGCCTAAACCGCTCGGCCAACGCCCCTGATTCTTTTACTCTAGCGCCCTTGTCTCCTCCAGAAGCGGCTGAAAACAGGATAAGCTGCATGTCGGTGGTTAGGGTCTGACGCCATGGCTTCGCCGCGTTCTTGGCAGGGGCAAATGGCCCTGGGCTTGGGGCTGATTGTTTTGTCCTCGGCTCTCTGTTTCGGTTTCTTGGCCGTTGGGCAGCACTATCTCTACGGGGATGGATCCGCTGTGGATTTCCAGCCTGCCGGGGAGAGTTTGGCCTTGTCTTCCGCCCCCGAGATTGGACTTCCGACGACACCGCCCCTCCCTAACCCCCCCTCTTCCGACGGCAATCTCCCAGAGGGATCCCCGCTGCAGCTCTGGCTTGTTACTTTTTTAACCGTGTTTGTGGCGGAAATGGGCGACAAAACCCAGTTGGCAACCTTGCTCATGAGTGCCCAATCCCAATCGCCTTGGGCGATCTTTTTCGGTTCCGCCAGTGCCTTGGTGACCGCCAGTTTTTTCAGCGTGGTGCTGGGAGAAGGTCTGGGCCAAGTCATTCCCCCGGGCTGGCTACAATGGTTGGCGGGTGCAGGGTTCCTGATGATCGGGGGCTATGTATTATGGCAGGAGTGGCGGGGGAACAAGCTCCCAGAGGGCTAGCCTCCCTGAGCAGCCGATGCCAACCCGGCAGGACAGAGTGGAGAACAACCGAGGAACGTGTTGATCCAAGACAACGACAGCCGAACCCCGTCTTTTTTGCTGCGGCAAATGGCCGGACGGGCCGCCCTAGTGAGCTTTGGCTCGATTCTGCTGGCCGAAATGGGCGATAAAACCCAATTGGCGACCCTGCTCCTCAGTGCCCGCTCGCAAAACGCTGGGGTAATCTTTTTGGGCGCTGCTGCTGCTTTGATCAGCACCAGCCTAATTGGGGTGTGGGCAGGAGCTTGGGTGGCCCGCCTGATCCCACCTCGCTGGATCAAAACCCTGGCAGGCGTGGGGTTTGTTGTGATGGGCCTAGTCTTGTTGTGGGGATCCCTGCCCATAGCCGGCTGAGCAGAGGGCTTCAGGATGGCTTCGGCAAAGCGTGATAGGATTAAGAGCGCCTCACTTTGACACTTCAAACTGAGGACCTTCACTTGAGTCCGGACAACCGGTCAGGAAAACCAGCATGGCCAAAAAACGCAATCTGAAGCGGGAAAAAGCCGAGCGCAACCGCGAATATGCCAAACAGTTCCAAAAGAGTCGTGCTCGCAATGGCCGCCGCTTCCGTTCTGCCCCCCGCGACAACGAGGCCAGCGCTGGCGAAGAACAGCAGTAAGGTTGTTTTTGTCGAGATGCTCTGTCGGTCAATCCTGTGAGCGGAGCTAGTTCAACAAACCTGCTATCGTATGCAGGGGTGGGCCGGAGCGGATAAGCATGAAATATCGACGGATTCTACTGAAGTTGAGTGGTGAAGCCCTGATGGGGGAGCGCCCCTACGGGATCGACCCCGAGGTCTTGAAGTCCATTGCCGGCGAAGTGGCCTCAGTGGTACGGGCCGGTGTGCAAGTGGCGATTGTGGTGGGAGGGGGTAACATCTGGCGCGGGCGCAAAGAGGCGGCTGCCCAAGGGATGGATCAGGCTTCTGCCGACTACGTAGGGATGCTGGCCACCGTCATCAACGCCTTAACCCTGCAGGATGCCATCGAGCGAGCCGGGATCCCCACCCGGGTGCAGACGGCCATCGCCATGCAAGAGGTGGCAGAGCCCTACATTCGTCGCCGCGCCATTCGTCACCTGGAAAAGGGGCGGGTGGTGATTTTTGGGGCAGGATCTGGCAACCCCTTCTTCACCACCGATACCACTGCGGCCTTGCGGGCGGCGGAGATCGATGCCGAGGTGATTTTCAAAGCCACCAAGGTGGACGGAGTTTACGATGCGGATCCCAAGACTCACCCTCAGGCCCGCCGCTACGATGTCCTCAGCTATCAGGATGTGCTGAACCGCGATCTGCGGGTTATGGACAGCACCGCCATCGCCCTCTGCAAGGAAAATCAATTGCCCATCGTGGTCTTTGACCTGACTACCCCTGGCAATATTTATCGAGTGGTGCAGGGAGAACCCATCGGCACTTGGATCGGACAGCGGACGGTCGAGAACAACGGGATCCCCAGCCCAGGAGAGTTGATCCCAAGTTAGGGGGGAAATCGGCCTTGAGAGTCCGGCGACGCCCCAGCCAGGATTGAGTCCGAAGGATAGCCTGGCTCAAGGGTGTGCTCAGGCCGTTTGGAGGGAAAGGCAATGACAGATCAGGTTCAGCATTCGGCCCAAAAGGATCCCGTCTTGCCCAAATGCTCTGCTGCCCAAGGCGCTATACCCAGGTCACCCCATGTTGCTACGCAACGCTTACGCGAACGCTGGGGTCGGCGTCTTTTGCAGAGCTTGATTTTCCTGTTGGTTCTGGTCGGGGGATTGGGCTACTGGCAGTGGCAGACCTGGCTCCAGCCGGTGGGCGGCCCAGAACCGATCCAAGTAACAATCCAGCCGGGCAGCAGCAACCGTCTGATCGGGCAAAAACTGCGCCAAGCAGGGGTGATTCGCTCAGCTCTGGCTTGGGAGCTGTGGAGCCGCACCTTCGGGCGCGACTGGGTGTTTCAGGCGGGCACCTACGCTTTGGATCCCAACCAGGACATGCTGGCCGTGGCCCAGCAACTGCGGCAGGGAAGGATCCTGCAAAGACGTCTGACCATCCCGGAGGGTTGGCGCATCGAGCAAATGGCAGAGGCTCTGGCCCAGCGCAACTGGCTGGCAGCCGATGCCTTCATTGCCGTGACCCGGGTGATTCCCCCCCTCGATTGGCTGCCCCCCCACTTGAGCTCTCTAGAAGGCTACCTGTTCCCAGACACCTATCTTTTCCCCATCGAACAGGTGGAGGGATCCCTGCCGGATCAAGAAAAGGCCCAAATAGTGGTCAACGCCATGCTGCAGCGATTTGTCGCGGTGGCCCTGCCCCTGTTCCGCCAACATACCCCTTCCCTGTCTCTGCACGAGTGGGTCACCTTGGCCAGCATTGTGGAGCGGGAGGCCGTGGTGCCGGAAGAACGCGCTTTGATTGCAGGTGTCTTTCTGAACCGGCTTAAGAAAGGGATCCCCCTGGGAGCCGATCCGACGGTGGAATATGCCTTGAATATCCGGCAAACCCCAGATCGCCGCCTCACCCTTGCGGAGGTGCGTACCCCCTCTCCCTACAACACCTACCTCAACCCGGGTTTGCCCCCCGGCCCCATCGCCAGCCCGGGCTTGGCCAGCTTAAAAGCCGTTTTGCAGCCTGAGCAAACCGACTATCTCTACTTTGTGGCCCGCTACGATGGCACCCACGTTTTCAGCAAAACCCTAGCAGAGCACGAGGCAGCCCAATTGCAAATTATTCAAGAGCGTCGGCAAGCTGCCCAGGGATCCCACCATAGTCCTCAACCAAGTCCTTAGCCGAGGAGGGCTGACAGCAGTAGGCCGAAAACCTTACAGTAGTCAACATTGGCTACCTAAAGCTGGAAGAGGCTGGTGAGCGCCAAGCCAAAAGTTGCACGAAACTCATGGACGCTTTGCGGTGTGGCGGACATGTTACTGGGCTTCCAAACACAACTCATCCTCAACCACAAGCAAACAACTCTAGCAGCTCAACATGCTGGGGTAGCCCGCCACGCCTACAACTGGGGCCTAGAGGTCTGTCGGCAAGCCCTGGAGAACCAGCAAAAACTCCCCACCGCCATTGACCTGCACAAGCGCCTGGTAGCTGAAGTGAAGCAAGCGCATCCCTGGTACTACCAGGTCTCCAAATGCGCCCCTCAGCAGGCACTCCGCAACCTGGAGCAGGCCCTTAAGCGCTGGCGCAAGGGGCTAGGTCAGTTTCCCCGCTTCAAGCGCAAGGGGGTGCAGGACAGCTTTTACCTAGAAGGCAGCATCCGCATTTCTGGCAACCGCATCAAGGTGCCCATATTTGGTTGGCTGCGCTGTGCAGAGCTGCTTCCGGCGACCACGCCCAAGAATGTGGTTGTCAGCTTGAGAGCCGGATATTGGTACATCTCCTTCAAGTACGAAGCTCCAACACTCCAGGCGGAGAAGACCGGAGAGGTGGTGGGAGTGGACTTAGGTATCCATCACCTGGCCACCTGCTCCGACGGGGAAGTATTCGCAAATCCAAAGCCCTACCGCAAGGCGAGGAAGCGTTTGGTTAGGCTACAACGGCGGCTGAGCCGCAAGCAGAAAGGCTCTGCCAACCGCAAGAAGGCAGTGGTGCAGTTGGGCAAAGCTCACAAGCGGGTGGCAGACATAAGGACTCCGTCCCGCTTACGCGATCGGCAAGACAGTCTGCACAAGCTGACGACTTACCTGGCCAAGAAATACCGAGTGGTGGTGATAGAGGACTTGCAGGTGAGGAACCTGCTCAAGAACCGCAAACTGGCGGGATCCCTGTCAGACTGTGGGTTCTACGAGTTGAGGACTCCGTCCCGCTATCGCGAACGGCGACAGCTAGAGTACAAGGCCCGGCTCTACGGCTGTCAGGTGGTGGTGGCGGATAGGTTTTATCCGTCCAGCCAACTGTGTTCAGGGTGTGGGCACCGACAGAAGATGCCACTGCAGGAAAGGGTGTTTTGCTGCCCGTGTTGTGGTCTGGAGCTAGACCGCGACTTGAATGCAGCCCTAAACCTGTTGCGGTGGTACAGAACTACCCCAAGCTCTGGGGGAAGTGACGCCTGTGGAGACTCCTCTGGCGGGGTGGTGGGGGTGAACTCTGCCGCTAGTCATGGGTCGCTGAAGCAGGAAGGAAGCAGAAGCGCGGCAGGCACTGAACACTCTGGCAGTGTTTGTTAGCGTTTCGTAGGTCTTTCGGAGCGGATGGTACACAAACCTTGGTTCAAGCTCCTGCAACCGGATCTGGTGGTGGCCGGCACTGTCTTAAAGTTGCGGGCAGAAGACCTGTGGGCCTGGCAGGTAAAAGGCATCATCTTTGACGTAGACGGTACACTGGTGCCGAGCCGACAGGTTGAGGTGGATCCCGCTGTGGCTGCTTGGCTGGAGCAGTTGCGTCCGCACTTTCAAATTTGGCTGGTGAGCAACAACCTCAATCGCAGCCGCATCCAACAAATCGGAGAAAGCCTGAACCTGCCCTACATTCACCGCGCTGGGAAACCCTCACGGCGGGCCTTGCGGCGGGCCGTAGCCCAGATGGGCTTGCCGGTAGAAGCAGTGGCTATGGTGGGAGACCGCCTGTTGACGGATATTTTGGCGGGCAATCGACTGGGGTTGGTAACCGTGCTGGTCAACTCCCTCTTGTCCGAAGCAGTCGAAAAGAACCCTGCTACCCTCTAGGGGCTGCGCTTTTGAGAGATTTGAGAGTTGGACAACTGTAATTGTTTCAAACTGAATTGAAAAGGTTTCCAAGCACTCCCCCTTTCCTTCGCAAAGAGAGAAGACCAAAAGACAATCCTGCTGCTCGGAAGGACTTAGTCACTTCAGTTTAGGGTGAGACGCCTGGGCAGCTGAGAAAAGCCCTGTGGCCCCATGCATGTTTCATGCATGTTTTAGGTGTGGGTACAGTGTCCCAGTTTGAATCGAAATGACCAACCACAGGTTGTCAGCGCTGACAACTGCTGACCGGATGGGTAGCACATCTAAAAATCAAGACAAAAATCGAGAGAGATTTTCCAGACCTGACCCATCTGCCCCAATTTTTTGTAGAGTGACGGCAGGTGAGCCGGATCCCGCGTTGAAGCCCAGTAGGCGGCGGTGTGAGGGCGGTGTGAGATCCAAAGGTCAAGCATGCGAACCATCCCTATTGTCAAGTCCGCCATGCAACGGCTAAAGTCCATGCTGCAAAAATCCCTGCGTTCTGCTCCGACTTCCCCCCGCTCCAGATCCCTGCTGGCACCCAATGGACGGAGCCTGATCAAGCTGGGCAGCTTTCTGGCCTTGCCTTTGATATTCTCGACATCACCCGCTTGGGCTTTAACATTGGTGGCGCGTCCGGATCTGCGCGACCTCAAACGTGCAACCGTGTTTCGGGTGGTCAACTACAACACCCTGGTTGTTCAGCTTGAAGGGGATTTGGATTTGCGGCTGGTGCAACTGATCGGGATCGATCCCTTGCCTGACCCGATCAACCCCAACTGGACAGAGTTGCGCGGACAAACCCCTCTGGCAGTTTACAATGCCGGCCAATATCTGCAGACTGCTCTGCTGGGACGTGAGGTGTTTTTGGAGTTGGATCCTGCCCTAGCCCCTGCTCCCACCTTGCCTGCCTACGTTTGGCAAGCCAATACCCTCATCAACCAGGAAATGCTGTTTTTGGGGCATGGCCTGTTGTCGCCACAAACCGATGGCTTGAAGTACGGCCCCATTCTTACTGAAGCTGCCGATGCAGCCAAAAGACAAGGACGCGGCTATTGGACAACCTACGGCCCTCGCTAGAGACCAAGCCAAACCCAGAGCTGGAATTGCCGGCCTGTTTGTTGAGAATAATCTCAACAGCCATCTTCCGCCGGTCGGTGAGAGCATGACTCTAGTCAATAATAAGCTCAACTATACTGGAAATAATGTATAATATGTTCAGTACGGATTACTACCAGTTGATCTTTCTGTTTACTTTCGAGTCTGCCAACATGGTAGCCAAAGCAAAGCAGAAAATTGGTAGTAAGACGACACGGAAACTGCGCTTTGGGTATTCTACTCAAAGCTTTGCGGGATACCGCCATTCTGTTTGGAAACAAACAGAATGCTATCGCTGCATAGTTGAACAGTGATGTTCAGCAGTGTTCAGCGTAAATGTATCAGGTAGGTATTGTGGGCATAGCTGCTCCGAATGGCAGAGAAACAGCCCGAAGATTCTGAGCTCTCCTCTCCACTCTTGGCTGGTCACCCCCCAGAGCCGAGCTGCCGGGAAAGGGTTGAACCGTTCTCTTGGGATTTCTCGCTTGTTTATGATGATCTCGTGTGGGTTTCCAAACGCGGGCTGCCCAGCTTTTCAGGGAAACGTAAGGGATCCCACTGTGGGGTTTGGAGTTCCCTATGGCGGATGAGTTGCCGTTTACTCTAGATCAGCTCCTCATCGTGCGGGCAATTGCCCAGCAGGGTAGTTTTCGCCGTGCTGCCGATAGCCTGTTTGTCTCCCAGCCTGCCGTCAGCTTGCAAGTACAGAACCTGGAGCGACAGTTGGGAGTGGTGCTGTTCGACCGCAGTGGGCGCAAGGTGGAGCTGACGGATGCCGGGAAAGTGGTGCTGCAGTACAGCGAGCGCATCCTCAAGCTGTGCCGTGAGGCCGTCGAGGCCCTAGCGGATTTGCAGAAAATGGAGGGGGGGCATCTGGTTCTGGGGGCCAGCCAAACGGTGGGCACCTATGTCATGCCTTCTTTGATCGCGCAATATCACCGCCGCTACCCACAAATTTCCGTGCAGCTCTTGGTGCAATCCACGCGGCGAATTGCCCAGAAGTTGGTGGACGGCCAATTGGACGTGGCCATTGTTGGCGGGGAGATCCCCTTTGAGCTGCAGCGGCACTTGAAGGTGATGGCTCTGGCGGAAGATGAATATGTGTTGGTCGGTGCCCCCGGCTGTGCCATCGACTCTCCTGCGCTTGTGGATCTGCTGGCTTTGCCCTTCATCACCTTGGATCCCCAGTCGTCCACCCGGCAAACCATCGATCGGGTACTGAACCGCCACGGCATTAACCCGGCCCAATTGAACGTGCGGCTGGAACTCAGCTCGATTGAAGCGATCAAAAATGCTGTCCAGGCGGGTTTGGGGGTGGCCTTTTTGTCTACGGTGGCAGTGGGATCCGATGTGGAACAGGGGCGGTTCCGGAAGCTGGCGGTGGAAGGGCTACAGATACGGCGTACCCTCTGGCTGGCTTTTAACCCGGAGCGCTA
Source organism: Thermostichus sp. MS-CIW-40 (assembly GCF_054058315.1). Classification (NCBI taxonomy): domain Bacteria; kingdom Bacillati; phylum Cyanobacteriota; class Cyanophyceae; order Thermostichales; family Thermostichaceae; genus Thermostichus; species Thermostichus sp. MS-CIW-40. Next base: position 83,100 of record NZ_JBSSAC010000005.1, on the reverse strand, counting down.
TCAATCGCAGGCAGCCACCCGCTTCCTCCAAGGGCTGCTGACCCGCCAAGACTGGCTGAAAACTCCCCCGCCCCATTTGCAGTTGATCGGCTAAGTTGCGATGCGTTACGGCCTTTTCCGAGTTGATGGGATCCCAGGTAGATTCCGGTGGATTGAGCAGGATCCCTGTTCAAAGAGATACGAGAGATATTTCCGTATAGGTGCATTCGCTGTAGCCAATGCTGCTCCGGAAGAAACTGCATCTGCTGAATCTGTCTGTGTCTACTGACCCCAAGCCGATGACCAGGCAAACGCTGTTGGAACGACTCCCCCTGGCCCAGCGCTTGGCGGAGTTACAGGCCCGCGTTCAAGAGATCCCGCTGCACAGGGTGGAATTGAAAGGGCTGAGCATCGCAGGGGCAGAGTCCTGTTGGGCTGCCTATCGAGACTGGGGAAAGGGGATCCCACTGCTGTTTCTGCATGGCTTTATGGCCACTCATGCCAACTGGTGGCCGCTGATGCAAGGGTTGGGAGACGAATATCGCTGCATTGCCTTAGATTTGCTGGGGTTCGGGCAGTCTGGCCAACCGGCCTTGCACTACGACATCGCTGCAGAAGTAGAGTTTGTGCGCGGATTTGTCCAAAGGCTGGGCCTAGCTGCTCCGGTTTTGGTGGGCCATTCCTTTGGGGGATGGGTGGCGGCAGCTTACGCCGTGCGGTATCCGCTGCGGGGGTTGGTTTTGTTGGCTCCTGCCGGGATCCGCGACGACAGCTTTGTGAGACGCTACAACCATTTGCGGCCCTTGCTCTGGGAAAGCGCTTGGGTGGATTGGCTGTTGCGGGCGATCGCTCCGCTGGCCCGCTGGTGGCATTGGGAAGACAAGCTGGCCCAGCTCTTGTGGTTGCGGGGATCCCTGCGTCAGCAGCCGGTCGCTCGGCAATTTCTCCGACAACGTCTGCGCCCACAAGCTGCCGTCGATACGGTTGAACGTTATCTCAACTACATTCAGGCCCCCACCCTGGTGATCGCCGCTGAACAGGACGACACCATTCCCCTCTGGCACTGCCAAACCTATGCCGAAGGGATCCCTGGGGCTCAGCTCAAGATCCTGGCCGGGGCCGGCCACGCCATCCCTGCCTTGCATGGGGAACAAGTGCTGCCCCTAATTCGGGAATTTCTCGACACAGCCCTTTCCGCACAATGCGGGCTTTGAGCTGGGGCTGTAGCGTATGGCCGAGAGAGGAATGCCGCTTGCCAGATGGCGATGCCCGATAGGCGACGGAGCGCCGCCCAAGGGGAACGCCTGACCCTAACCAGCGGGCGGTTTCTGCTAGAAACCCATCAGACGAGCAACAGCGGACAGCTCAGGGACAACGCCGGTGTGGATAGGAGCGGATCCCTGGTGGCTGGCCGTGTCCGGATCCTTAAGGCCATTGCCCGTCAGCACGCACACCACCTGTGCTCCAGCAGGCACCTGCTCTCGCCATTTCAGCAATCCTGCCACCGAGGCCGCGCTGGCCGGCTCGCAAAAGATCCCTTCTTCGGATGCCAGGAGACGATAGGCTGCCAGAATCTCCTCGTCGGTGACGCTATCCACCTGACCGCCGCTCACCTGCACTGCCGCCTTGGCCTTCACCCAACTGGCAGGATTGCCGATGCGAATGGCCGTGGCCACCGTCTCTGGGTGTTCCACCACCCGGTTCAACACCATGGGGGCAGCACCGGCAGCCTCGAAGCCGTAGAGACGAGGGCGACGGGTAGCCTTGCCCTGCTGGCGGTACTGGCAAAACCCCATCCAATAAGCCGTGATGTTGCCCGCGTTGCCCACCGGAATACAGAGCCAATCGGGGGCATCCCCCAAAGCATCCACCACCTCGAAGGCGGCGGTTTTCTGCCCTTCCAAGCGGAAGCGGTTGACCGAGTTCACCAGGGCCACCGGGTAGGTTTCCGCCAGCTGCCGCACCATAGCCAGCGCTTGGTCGAAGTTGCCTTGAACGGCGATGATCTCCGCCCCGTACATCAGGGTTTGGGCCAGTTTGCCTTTGGCCACGTAGCCATCGGGGATCAGCACATAGGCCCGCAGACCTCCTTTGGCCGCAAAGGCAGCAGCCGCCGCCGAGGTGTTGCCGGTGCTGGCGCAGATGATCGCCTCTGCCCCTGCCTCTTTGGCCTTGGACACGGCCATCGTCATACCCCGATCCTTGAAACTACCGGTGGGGTTGAGGCCCTCCAACTTCAGGTAAACTTGACAGTCTCGCCCCAGCCGTTGGCTCAAAGCCGGGGAAGGCACCAGAGGCGTGTTGCCCTCATGTAGCGTGACCACAGGTGTGCTGGCGCTGACGGGGAGCCATTCCCGATAGTGCTGGATCAGGCCGGGCCAAAGCCCCACTTGCGCGCGGGATCCGGCTATACGAGGGGGATGGGTGGGATTCAGGGTCGCCATGCCGCAGAGGACACCGAGGCTAATCAAAGACCGGCTTTCTCACTGTAGCTGTTCGTGGAGGGGTTCGTATCCACCTCCCGCAGCGGCGGCAGAAACATCTTCCTGATCCCCTCTCTTCAGAAGCTGGGGAGCGGAGGAGCTGCAGGTCGCAAGGCCAGAGCCTGCACCAGAGAGCGCAACTTCAGACGAATCTCGGCCAGCTCTTGCTCTGGGTTGGAGTCAGCCACAATCCCGGCACCGGCATACAAGCGGGCCCAATTCCCCCGAATTAGGGCGGAGCGGATCCCCACCACAAACTCGCCATTGCCCTGTAAGTCTACCCAGCCCAAGGGAGCGGCATAGCTGGAGCGATCAAAGGGTTCCAACCGCTCCAGCCACTGCAGCGCCGCCTGTTGGGGATACCCTCCCACCGCTGCCGTCGGGTGGAGCTGGGCCAGCAGATCGAACAGATGTACATCGGCGGGGAGCTCCGCCTCGATCAAGGTTTGCAGATGCTGGATGTTGGCTAGACGGAGCAGCCGAGGCTGAGGGGAAATGCAGGGATCCATCCCCAACCGACCCAGAGCCTCCCGGATCGAGCGCACCACCCACTGGTGTTCGCGGCGGTCTTTGGGGCTGCGGAGCAGCTCCTCGGCCAGCTGGCGATCCTGGACAGGGGTGGCGCCGCGGGCGGCGGAGCCGGCTAAGGCATCGATCTGCACCCGGCCTTGCCACACGGAAAGCAAGCGCTCCGGGGTGGCCCCCAAGAAAACCTGGGGAAAGGCCCCCTCTTGGACCAGGGGGAGAGGCCTGGCCGGCAAATTCCCCCGAGCATCTGCCTCCAAGGACTTCGGCCCGCTGACGCCAGCGGCAAAGGCAAAGATGCTGCAATCGGGATGATCTGTTTCCAGGTAGGCCAGCAGGGACGGGATTGACGGCGGGACAGGCAAGTGCAGATCCACGGCTTCGGCCAGCACCACTTTCTCCAGGGATCCCGCCTGAATCACCTGCAGGGCTTTTTGGATGCGCGCCAAGAGGGGGGCTTCCTCCAAGTTCACTGGCACAGGAGCTTGCAATTCCCACGAGGGCAAGGGGGATCGAGAAAGGCGCTCCATTTGGGCAAAAAAGGCGGTGATCTGCCCGGCCAAAGCCGCTAGGTCGCTCTCGGGGTCGATTTCCAGATTGAGCCGCGCCACCGCCAGAGATCTCCAGGAGCCTGGTACCTGCAACAGTTGCCAACGTGGCAGCACCAGCGCCGCCCCCCCATCACTCCTGGGGCTGAAACCAAGGCGACAGAAACACAGGGGGCGTTCCTGCCGGCTGTCTGGGAATCTTCCCACTTCCGAGGGCTCCATTCTGCCGACGCAAGCGGTATGGAAATGGGGCTGCAGCTCTTCCACAAAAATCCGCGCCGCCTGCAAGCCCCCTTCTCCCGAGAGATCGACCCGCCGCAGGGATCCCCATCCCAACACCCGCACCCTTTCCCCGTGGGCCTTGTGGGAGAAATAACAGTAGCTCGGGAATCGGTTTGTGGGGAGCGAACCCAGCCTCTGGGCTAGCACCGCCAGCGGATCCAGCTCTGGGATGGGCTGCGACAAGCTGAGGATTTGGGGAACGCCCCGCGCCCGCGCCATCTGTTGGCAGGCGGCTAGGAAGGGATCCCAGTAGCGCCGATTCCCCGTCTCGCCTGTCCAAGCAGAAGTGCGCATCGGCGGCCATGCTCTCGGCCACTCCAGGCACTCAAGCGTACCGTGGGCATTCCGAGGGGAAAGAGAAGAGGTCATGCGAAAGAGCAAAGAGAACGATCCCACCTTGGCCGAAAACAGGACACCTGTCGATGGAGACCGGCAGAAGATGACTTTAGGATAAGAGATTAGGAGAAGGGCCGGCAGCCTGAGCTTCTGGGGGCCAGATCTGAGGAGCTTCTTCACGGACTGCAAAGTTTCTTAGCATCCTGGAGAATGCTTCCTAAGGCGCTCTACCTTACAGAACAGATATAGACAGATCCGGAGACGGGCCCCAGAGCAGGCTTGCTCCCCAAGGAGAACTCCCATGAATCCAGATGTCAGCCAAGTGCAGCCAGCAGCAGAGGTCGCATGGAGTGACCCCTCCCGCCGGCAATTGTGGATGGCTGCCCTCAAGCCCCCCATGTACAGTGTGGCGATCATGCCCATCTGGGTGGGATCCGCCATTGCCTATGCCCAGTCAGGGGTACTGGATTTGGGGGTTTTGGGGGTGTTTTGGGGAGCCGCCATCTGCATCTTGGCCTGGGTCAACCTCAGCAACGACGTGTTCGATGCCCAGACAGGGGTGGACAAAAACAAACTCCACTCGCTGGTCAACCTGACAGGCAAGCCGGGGCGGGTGTTTTGGGTGGGGAATGCCTTTTTGGCTCTGGGGCTGCTGGGGATCCTGTGGCTGAGCTGGCGGCAATCGGATCCCACGGTGCTGCTGTTGGTGCTGCTGGCCTGCGGGCTGGGCTATGCCTACCAGGGGCCGCCCCTGCGCCTGGGCTATCAGGGCCTGGGCGAGATCCTCTGCTTTTTCAGCTTTGGGCCGCTGGCGGTTTTGGCCGCCCACTACAGCCAAAGCCAGACCTGGTCGCTGCCGGGGTTGGCAGCCTCACTGGTGGTGGGGATGGCGACCAGCTTGATCTTGTTTTGTTCCCATTTCCATCAAGTGCAGGATGACCTAGCCTGCGGCAAGCGCTCGCCGGTGGCCCGCCTGGGGACTTTGCGCTCGGCCCGCCTCATCCCCTGGCTCTGCGGCAGCCTTTTTGGCCTGATGCTGCTGTTTGTGGGGCTGGGGATCTTTCCAGCTTGGACCCTGCTGAGTTTGGCGGGGATCCCGTTTGCGGTGCGGCTCTCCCGCCTGCTGGGGGCTTACTATGACCAGCCGCAGCGGATTAGCCATTCCAAGTTCATCGCCGTCAGTCTCCATTTTTGGCTGGGGCTGTTTCTGGGGCTAGGGTTCATCCTCAGCCGCTATGGCTGAAGGCTGAAAAGTCGGCTTAAGGCTAGGTGTGCGCGGGATCCCCCCGGTGCAGCCGGCAAAATGAGATAAGCTACAGCCTAGTGCGCTAGGTCAGAGCATGGCCTCTGAGGTGAGTCATCGGTTCGGGTCGAGGTGAGGCGGCAGCGAAAACAGGATGCGGCGATTCTTCAATTCCAACCTGGGAGTGGCGCTGTTGGGGAGCAGCATCTTGGCTGCTTTGGTGGGCTGGGCCTTGTCGATCGACATCGAAGAAGTGAAGGTGGAGTCTCCTCCCCCCGACCAGCCCCTCTCGGTCAGCCGCAGGGTAGATATCTTGGGTCGTCGGGGAGGCCATCAGCGGTGGCGACTGATCGCCGAGCAGGTGGATCTGGCAGCTGGGCAACAGGTATTTGAACAGGGGGCACACGGCTACTTCTACGGAGAAGGTGCCGACCGGCAAAAAGGGGTGCCGGATCCCTTTTTTGATAGCAGCGAGCAGATGACTTGGCGGGCCAAGCGAGCCCGCTACAATGCCACCGCCGATGAGCTGTATTTGGATGAGGAGGTGGAGGTGAGGAGCAGCGACGGCAGCTTGCTCTTGACCAGCGCCCTGAGAGTCACCCCCGAAGAACGCATCGAGGTGCCCGCGGAGTTCACCCTCAAAGGCCGGGAAATGGTGTTGCAGGGCCGCTCCGGTTCGTTTAACTTTCAGTTTGCCCTTCTCAGGGCCGAGCAGGGCAAGCTGATAGTGTTGCCCCCAAACGGCTCGGCACCCACCTCCACCACCATCACCGCCGACCAGATCACCTACGACCGCACCAACCAGGTGGCCGAGGGGAAAGGGAACCTGCGCATTCGCGAACGCGGCATCGAGATTCGCGCTCCCCAGGGCACCTACCTGCGGCAACAGGCCCAAAGCATTCTCTCCGGCGGCGTGGTGTTACAGGAGGTGGCCGGCGACAGCAGCCGGGATCCCTTATTGGCCGATCTGCGCTTGGCCCAGGCCTCTCCCGGCCCGGAGGCGACCCCAGACCAACAGGATCAAGAAGTCACCATCATTGCCGACCGCCTCACCTACGACCGCAACACACAAATTGCCCAAGGGGAAGGCAACCTGGAGATCCGCCAGGGGGAAACCATCATCCAGGCGGCCCAGGGCACCTACCGCCGCCGCGAATCCCAAAGTCTGTTGACGGGAGGAGTTACCCTGGAAGAACCCGGACGGGTGCTCACCTCCGCCCGCCTGGAGGGCAACCACCGCGACAAGATCTTCCTCTTTGAAGACAACGTCCTCTACCGGCAGATGGCTACCTCCACTCCGGCGCCCAGCGAGGGATCCCTGACAGAGGAGCTGCGCCAAGCCGAAACCGAGGTGCGGGCTGCCCGCCTGGTTTACAACTCCCGCACCGGTACTTCCGAGTTTAGCGATGCCGTCGAGTTTATCCAGCGGGGACGTAGGGCCAAGGCCAACCAAGCCACCATCACCCCTGAAAAGGTGGAGCTGCGGGGAGAGGTGGTGATCGAGCAGATCGAGGGGGAGTGGCTGGCGCGGCGGCTACAAAACCCGGAGACCCAGGCCGATGTGGATCAGCCGACGGTGATCTACGCCGACCGGGTGGAGATCGACCAAGCCAGCGGCGATGCCCGCTTCTTTGGCAATGTGGTTATTGTGCAGGCCAACCGCGCCATCGAAGGGGATCGCGCCGATTACTTTGACCGAGAACAAATTTTCAAAATCAGCGCCGAACAGGCTCCTGTGGTGCTCTGCGATCGGGGAGAGGTCGGCCGCCTTCCCGGGGAGAGCACCCAAGCTCTGCCGGGCCGCAACGCGCTGGATCAGATGTGCCGGGGCGCCAATCGCCTCAGTGGCAAGCTGGTTACCCTGAACATAAAACAAGATGAATACACCGTCGAAGGGGACGGGCAACAGCAGGGCATGTTTCAGTTTCGCATCACCGACGCCCTCTGATGGGATCCCCCCTCGGGGAGCCATCTGTGGTTTTTGATCGTCCAGGTTTGGCTGAGGTTGTGATCCGAGGTGATGTCATGACGGCTCCACTCGCCGAGGGCAAACTGCGCAGAACCCCTGCTCAAGCGGGCAGCTTTTGGGGATCCCTGAAATTGGGGGCTGCCTTTTTGGAGTTTTATCTCTTCAAAGAGATGATCCGCCCCTTCTTTCTGGGAGTGGCCGGGGGGACGGTGCTGATGCTGGGCAACCAGCTCTTTATCTACGCCGATCTGCTGGTGAAAAAGGGCGCCCCTCCCCTGACCATTTTGCACATTCTCCTCCTCAATTTGCCCGCCATTTTGGTGGTCACCTTTCCCATTGCCGGCCTCTTTGCCACCTTGCTCACCCTGGGCAAAATGGGAGCCGACAGCGAGATCACCGCCCTGCGTGCTGCTGGGATCCCTTACCGCAAGGTGTTTATTCCCGTGCTCTGTATTGGCCTGCTGATCAGCGGCTTGGCGCTGTTGACCAATGAAGTGATTGTGCCGGAAACCAACCAAAAGGTGAAAATCCTGAACAAGAACCTCATCTTGGCTCAAGATGCTCTTTTGTTTAATCCAGAAGAGATCGTGCGGGTGGATGATGATCTCTGGTTTCATGTCGGATCGATTGACCCGAAGACCGGCTTGATGCGGGATTTGCTGATCCTGGATCGCAAGGCCGAGACCGGCCACCTGCGCTATCCCCAAGTGATCTCCGCCCAAACCGCGCAGCAGGTGGGCCAATCGTGGCAACTGCGAGATGTGGTGATCCGCCGTTATGACGAGCAGGGGCGCACCTACTATGAAGGCCAGGTGGAAGAAATGCAGCTCAACATCGTCAACAAACTGGTGGGCCTGGTGTACGCGGAAAAGGTGCCCCAAGAGCAACGGGCGGGGGAGCTGTGGGAGCAGTGCCAGCGATATCGAGCGGAGCAACGTCCTTCTGCCGATGTGGCTCGCTGCCTGACGGAATACCACCTCAAGTTCGCCATTCCTTTGGCCAGCTTTTTCGCCATCTTGGTGGCTGCCCCCTTGGGCCTGCAAACGGTGCGGCAAACGGGGCGCTACGGCGGCGTGGCGCTAGCGATTGTTCTGGTGTTTATTTACTATGTACTGATGAGCCTGGGACGAGCGATGGGTCGAGTTGAGCACATCGATCCCTGGCTGGCTTCCTGGTTGCCGAATATGATTTTCGGTGGGGTAGGCCTTTCTTTACTGTGGCGGTTTTTACGGTGAAATCCTGCAACTTCCCCCCTGACTTCAGCCCTTGGGCAAAGTGGTTGGCTCTTTGCTGGGGCGGCTCCCTGTGGTTGGGGACAGGAGAGGCCGTCTTCGCCCAGTTGGACCCCCTGCCCACTGTTGGCGTCGGCAGGACGGAGTTCTCTCTGGAGGGCTACCAGCGCTTTCGGTCAGCGCAAACACTTGCTCAGCGCCTGCAACTGGCCCGCCGGGCTTCCAGCCCAGAACCGATGGCTGCCGCCGACGAGGAGCCCATCACCTTGGCCGAGGCGCAATCTTCTCTGCCTGCTACAGCCTTGACTGCGGCAACCCCACCCCCTACGGCCCCGGTCTCTCCTCCCCTTGCCAACTCTCCTGAAAAGCCCCTCACGCCAGAAGAACTGAACCGACAGCGGCTACAACGGCTGTTGGCCGAAGGGGCAGCAGCCCATGCTCGGCGACAGGCGCAGCAGGCCCAGGCAACACCTTCTCCCCAACCCCCTTCACCGGCGACGCCCACTGCAGCAGTTCCCACCCTGAACTCCCTTCGGCTTTCCCAGCCCATGACTTCTCAGGCTGAAGCCCTGCAGGTGGAAGAGCAACCCTGGCTGCGCCCCACCAAGGACTCCGTCCCGCTAACGCGATCGGAATCCAATGGCGAAAACCGGGCTACGGCCCAACTGCAAGGTGGAGCCGGTTCAGAGGCAAGGTTGCACCGGATCCCAGCTTCCCCCAAGACCATTCCTCCCCTGATCTCCCAAGCCGGTGGGAGCTTGGATTTGGGCGGTGTCCTGTTGGCAGAGGCCACCCCTGGGTCGGGGCTGACGGGATCCCCTCCAAGGGGAACGGAAGCCTTTATCCCCACCGCTGGCTCACCCCTGGCTCCTCAACTGCTGGAGCAGTTCCCCCTTTTGCGGGATCTGGGCACCGGGGCAGATGCCGTCTCGGCGACAGGGAACGTTAGCCAGGGATCCCAGATTCGCCAGCAGCTCTCGGCCACCGCGCAGCGGCAAATTCCCCTTGACCCGGATCAAATCAACGTGAGTGGGGATGTGCTCAGCTACATCGCCGAACAAGACCTGGGCATTGCCGAGGGGAACGCCTTGATCCAACTGGCTGACGGCACCCGCATCACCGGCGACCGGCTGCTGTTTTATCGGCGGGAGCGACGCCTGCGCAGCGAGGGCCCTTTTCGCATGGAGCAGCCCCCTGGCCCCCAAGGGCGCGGGATCCGGCAAATCGAAGGGCGAAATTTGGATCTGGATATCCCCGGTCGCACCGCCCAATTTGAGAGCTCGCTGGTCATTCTGCCGGGGGAGGAGCCGGGCACCAAGGTTTTTGTGCGCAGCCAAGAGACCACCGCCATTTTGGGGGATCAGATCTTTTTCGAGAAAGCCACCGTCACCACCTCGCCAGAGCCGCCCATCACCCACTACGTGCAAGGGGATCGGGTGGAGGTGTTTCCCGATGACCGGGTGATCGTCTACGACGCCCGCGTGTTTGCCGGCGGCGAACTCACAGAAGCAGGGGATCTGCGGGCGGGCCTGCAGATTGCCTATTTCCCCCTGTTCATCTACAGCCTGCGGGATCACCAGTGGGTGCTGCCGGGGCGCAGCGAGACAGAGGGGGTGTTTGTCAAATCCAGTTGGGCCTACCGCTTCGACGAATACAACTTCGGCGGCCTGCGGCTGGATGTCATGCAGAAAAAAGGCTTGGGCATCGGCTTCCTGCAGGACTACATCCTGCCCATCCCGGACAGTGTCAACTACGGGCGAGCCCAGTTTTACTTGGTGACCGAAGCCGACCAACAGCGCTTCTCCAGCCGTTTCCGCATCGACCACAACTTCGACTTCTACGCTGCCAACCTCTTTGGGCAGGAAGGCCAACTGCGGGGACAGCTCAACCTCAACCTGGACAACACCTACCGTCCTGCCGGCGGGCGCAACGACAACGCCGATCTGCGTCTCAACGCCACCTTTCAGGGGGATCTCTCCACCACCACCCTCAACATCAGCCGCACCGGATCCCAGGAGCGGGGCATCTACAGCTTCCCCCTCACCCTCAGCCACACTCAGCGCTACGGGGGCGTGCATTGGCTGCAATCGGATCTGCGCTTGGACTACAACCAGCGGGTGAGCGTCAAAGATGGCCCCGACTTTGCCGATGCGCGGTTGACGCTGGGCACTCAACTGACCCCACCCGGTTGGGGAGGTACCTATCGCCTGGCCTACCGTGCCTACAGCAGTTCCAATGGCGACAACGAGCCGCGTCGCAACTTCGAGCTGGCCTTTAACCCCGACCTCATTCGCATCACGCCCGATATTGCCCTCAGCAGCGCCCTCACCCTGACTCAAGAGCAACAGCCGGATCAGGAGGTGGGGGCGGGCCTCCACTTTTTCAATCGCTACGAGCTGCGCTCCAGCCTTCAGTTCAACGATATTCAACCGGCTCCCTGGATCACCTTCATGCCGGGTTCTATCGATTACACCCAAGTTCTCTACTCCACTCCCGACCAGGAGTCTACCGTCAGCCTCAACCCTCGCCTCAGTCTCAGACCTGCCGACTGGAATACCATCGACCTGCGCTACAGCCGCACCTTCTACGGCAACAATTCTGTGCCCTTCCAAACCCTCTCCACCAGCCCTAAAGATGTGGATCGCATCAATGCCAACATCAGCTTCTTTACGCCCCGCGATCCCCTACCCGATGTGCCCCCAGGCTACATTGCCTTTGAAGATGACCTGCCCGGCGAGCTGCCGATAGCCCTGACCTTCCCCGACGATACCCCGGAGGATTTGGCAGCGATTGCCTCCCGCAACTTGCAGGAGCTGCAGGCAGAGGTGAAAAACCTGGTGCGCCTGGACACCAGCCTTGGCTACGACTTCATCACCCAGAAGTGGGATACCCTCAACGCCAACTTCACCTGGAACACCGCTCCTGATCTGTTCAACATTCAGTTGCAGACGGCCTACGACCTCAACGAAGGGCAGTTGCAACCGATCCGTCTGGAATATCGGGGGCGCAGCAGCACCACGTTTAACCGGGATCAACGCTCTGGCCTGGATGTGTATGAGCCGGGGATCAGCTATGCGCTGCAGGCGGTTTACGATCCCCGGTTGGGCCAGATCTCTACCTATGGTCTGGAGCTGGATGCCACTCTCGGCACGCAGTGGCAAAACCACTGGCGGCTCCGCCTGGGCCTGACGGAAGCAGGGATCCGCCGGGTGGAAGTCCGCCGTGACCTGCGGGATTTTGAGCTGCGCTTTGCCTACGATCCGGTGGCAGAGTCACTGCGCTTGGAAGGGATCCTGGTGGCTTTCCCCAGTCGCCCGGTGGGCCTCACCCAAGAGCGGGGAGATTTTCAACTGACCTCTCCCATCACCTCCCCTATCGGCACCTTTTTGCTCCGCGACGCCGACGCGACCGGCTGGGATGGCCTCAGGCCCTGATCCCCGCTTCCCTGGGAAGGCTCCCTGTCCACTGTTGCGACGGGCTAGGTGATGACGTCTGGCTGCTGCCGACCGGTGCGGGCGCGAATCTGGGCAAGGTGATCGGCCAGTTGAATCTGTTCGGCCAAGGCCACTTGGGGATCCAGGCCATGCCGGGCGGGATCCAGCTCCAATCGCTCCAGGTACACCCGCAGGGTGGCTCCGTGGGTGCCGGTTCCCGAAAGCCGGTAGATGATGCGGGATCCATCCTCAAAGCCAATGCGGATCCCTTGGTGGCTGGTGGTGCTGCCGTCCACGGGATCGGTGTAGCTGAAGTCATCGGCATAAGCCACTGTGTGGGATCCCAAGCGCTGGCCCACCCACCCGGGCAGGGAGCGTCGCAAGTCTTCCATCAGCGCCTCGGCCACCTCCACCGGCAGTCCCTCGTAGTCGTGACGGGAGTAGACGTTGCGCCCATAGGTGCGCCAGTGCTCTTCCACGATCTGCCGCACCGGCTGCCGTCGAACGGCCAAAATGTTCAGCCAAAACAGGACGGCCCAGAGCCCGTCTTTTTCCCGGATGTGGTGGGATCCGGTACCGAAGCTCTCTTCCCCGCAGAGGGTGACCTTGCCGGCATCCAGCAGGTTGCCGAAGAATTTCCAGCCGGTGGGGGTCTCGTAGCAAGGGATCCCCAACTTGGCCGCCACCCGATCTGCTGCCTGGCTGGTGGGCATGGAGCGGGCAATTCCCGCCAGACCTTCTCGGTAGCCGGGTACCCGGTGGGCATTGGCAGCCAAGACTGCCAAGCTGTCGCTGGGGGTCACGTAAAATTGGCGGCCCAGGATCAGGTTGCGATCCCCATCCCCATCGGAAGCGGCCCCAAAGTCCGGCCCATCTTCCCGAAACAACAGTTCCACCAATGAGCGGGCATGCACCAGGTTGGGATCCGGGTGTCCGCCGCCAAAATCCGGCAGGGGCTGCCCGTTGAGCACACTGCCCTCTGGCGCTCCCAGGGATCCCTGCAAAATGGCGTGGGCATAGGGGCCGGTGACGGCGTGCATGGCGTCGAAGGCAATGCGGATCCCGGAAGCCAGGTAGTCGCGGATGGCCTCGAAATCGAACAGGCGCTGCATCAGGCTCAAGTAATCGGCCACCGGGTCAATGACGGACACCGTCAGGGATTCCAGCCGTTGCTCGCCCAAGCGATCCAGATCGACATCGGGAGCTTCCAGGATGCGGTACTCCCGGATCTGCTGGGTGCCGGCGTAAATGGCCTCAGTCACCTTCTCCGGGGCAGGGCCGCCGTTGCCGATGTTGTACTTAATGCCGAAATCCCCCTGGGGGCCGCCGGGGTTGTGGCTGGCAGAGAAGATGATCCCCCCGTAGGCGCCGTACTTGCGGATGAGACAGGAAACCGCCGGCGTGGAGAGGATCCCTCCTTGGCCCACCAGGACTCGCCCGATGCCGTTGGCCGCCGCCATCTTGAGCAGGATCTGAATGGCCTCGCGGTTGTAGTAGCGGCCATCTCCCCCCACCACCAGGGTTTGGCCGGCGGATCCCTCTAGGACATCAAAAATGGATTGGACGAAGTTTTCCAGGTAGTGGGGCTGCTGAAACACCGATACCGGCTTGCGCAGGCCAGAGGTGCCGGGTCTCTGGCCAGGGAAGGGCGTCGTGGGAACAATGCGCAGGCTCATAGGCTGCCGGAAAAGCTGTTTGCTCCTTTACTATCTCATCGTTGGGCCTCTCGTTTGTGCTGAGCAGAGTTCTTTCCCCTCCACCCATTTGTGGATGGGTTGAATGGATGCATCGATCTCCGCTGGTAGCCCTCCATCCTCAATCCCCTGGCTTAACCACCCACTCCACCGGGGTTTTGCTGGGATCCGGCAATTTCAACGAGAACAGCCCCGCCGCCAAGATCAAGAGGGTGGAAAACCAAAGACAGCCCTCCAATCCGTAGAACTGGAAGAGGATCCCAGAAGTTACCGTCCCCAACAGCCGCCCGCCGGAATTAGCCATGTAATAAAAGCCCACATTGAGGGCTACGTCGTCGTCTTCCGTGTAGGCCAGCACCAGGTAGGAATGCACTGCCGAATTGAAGGCAAAGACGATCCCGAACAGGATCAAGCCGCCGGTGATCACCAGCTCCGGTGCCAGCCCGGCCATGAAGGCTGTGGCAATGATCGCCGGCACCGCCGTCAGCACGAAGGTCCAAATCTGGATGGTGCGGGCCTTGGGAGCACGGCCAGGGCGACCCCCGCTCAGCAGTTGCGGTGCTACAAACTGAATGAACCCATAGCCAATCACCCAGATGGCCATGTAACTGCCCACCTGCATAAAAGTCCAGCCCAGTTCGTCGTAGAGAAACACCGGCAGGGCCACCACAAACCACACATCCCGCGACCCAAACAGGAAAAAGCGAGCTGCCGAGAGGATGTTGATCTCTCTGCTCTTGGAAAACAGCCGCTTGAAGGGGATCTTGGCCTTGATTTTGCCCATGTCTGCAGGCAGCAGTGCCCCCGAACAGAAGATCAAAGCCAACGCCCCCGCCTGGACAAAGTTGGCCATGCGGAAGCCCATGGGATCCCCGTAGATTTCGGTGAAGATCTGCAGCAGGGCCGCTCCCACAAAGAACCCCACCCCCTTGAGGGCGTTTTTGGATCCGGTGAGCATAGCCACCCAACGAAACAGGCGGGATTCCGCTTCTTTGGGCACCACCAGGCGGATGGCGCTTTTGGAGCTCATCTTGGTGAGGTCTTTGGCGATCCCGGCCAGAGCTTGGGCCGTCATCACGTAGGCCACCTGGCCCCAGACCGGCCACTGCATGTTCAACACGCCCAGCATCACCAAACCGAAGATCTGGATGGCAATGCCCCCATACAGGGTCAGCCGCAGGCCAAACAGGGATCCAATCCAGCCGCCCAGGAAGTTGGTAATAACCCCGAAGATCTCGTAGAAGAGAAACAGCATGGCAATTTGGATCGGGGTAAAGCCCAACTTGTGGAAGTGCAGCAGCACCAACATGCGGATGGCGCCATCGGTGATGGTGAACCCCCAATAGGCCGCTGTAACCAGGGCGTAGTTGCGAACCGCAGAGGCTTGAGCCGTCGAAACAGAAGTCATGGGCAGGTCTCCAAGGGAGATGTTTCTATAGACTGCGGGCCACTTTGCGGGCCAGTTCCGCCATGCGGTTGGCGTAGCCCCATTCGTTGTCGTACCAGGCCAGGATCTTCACCTGGGCGCCATCCACCACCATCGTCGAGGGCGCATCCACAATGCTGGAACGGGGATCCCCTTTGAAATCCACCGAGACCAAGGGCAGCTCCTCATAGCCAAGGATGCCTTTGAGTGGGCCCTCGGCTGCCGTTTTTAAAAGGTGATTAACCTCCTCCACAGTGGTGGGCCGCCTGACCTCAAACACGGCATCGGTTAGGGAAGCGTTCAAGAGAGGAACACGCACCGCAATGCCGTTCAACTTGCCGTTGAGTTCGGGGTAAATCAGCCCAATGGCCGTAGCAGAGCCGGTGGTGGTGGGCACCAAAGACAGCAGAGCGGAGCGGGCCCGCCGCAGGTCTTTGTGGGGGGCATCCACCATGGTTTGGGTATTGGTGACGTCATGGATGGTGGTGATCACCCCGTGAACAATGCCGATTCCCTCGTGGATGACCTTCACCAAAGGAGCCAGGCAGTTGGTGGTGCAGGAAGCCGCCGTGAGCAAATGGTGCCGGGCCGGGTCGTACAGGTGATCGTTGACGCCCATAACAATGTTGAGGGCCTCTTCGTCCTTGACAGGGGCAGCCACAATCACCTTGCGCACCCCCGCTTTGAAGTAGGCATCCAGCTCCGCTGCCTTGACAAATTTGCCCGAGCATTCCAGCACTAGCTCGATCCCCAACTCTGCCCAGGGCACTTCACCGGGGGATTTGTGTTCGCTGAAGGTGAGGGTTTTCTCTTGGATGCGCAGCCGGTTATCGGATCCCTCAATGTCGATAGCCCAGCGGCCCTGCACCGAGTCAAACTTCAACAGGTGGGCTGCCGTCGCCGCTCCCCCTTTGATCTCGTTGATGTGGGCGAATTCCAGATCTTTCCAGCCCCAAGCAGCCCGCAACACCAGCCGTCCAATGCGGCCAAAACCGTTGATGCCCACCCGCACTGCCATAGCATTGACCCTAGACTTGTCCAGAAGGGATCCCGCTCTCTCAGGGCAAATCCCGCCTCGACTTTATCAGAACGCCCTAGTCGTTTCAAGACAAGTTGATGGGTAGGGTCAGGAGAGACTGGCCGATGGGGGTCGGTTCACGGTTGGCCTTGGGAAATGTTGCCGAATGTCCTGAAATCCAAAAGGGATCCGCTGAGGCAGCCCCAATCGACAACAGGGCCTATCCTGTAGCCGATTTGCAGTCCAGATCCACACCTCTGGGCAACAATTCGCCCAACCCGGCAACCGGTGGCGTGACATACTCCCATCGCTGACCCTACGGGTACAGCGTGGGCTTCTCGCTTCAAAGTGCTACGCACCGCTGACGCGAACGGGGAGCCTACGCAAGAACCCTCCACGAGCAGACACGGAATGCCCTACCGCGTAGTTGCACCAGATTCCGGCAAAAGCCGTTTTGTGCAAGTACTCCCACCATACACCATGTGGGGGTATCTGTATCTCGACACTGACTCTACGAGTACAGTGCGGGGCTTAGCTACCCCCACACCCCGACAAGCTAAGCTGGGAAAAGTTGTGCTTTTCTGGATGTGCCCCCGCCGCCTCAGCCTTCTGTGCAGGATGACTTTCCTCCCTTACCCCCCCCACCTCCCCGTTCTCCGGCTTTGAGGGTGGTGGAAACGGCTTTTTTGGCCAGTACGGCAGCCTTGATCTGGATCCTGAGCTACACGCCGCTAGCTCCTTTCATGCGCCTGTTTTTCCCCATTCCGGTGGCGCTGGCGGTGATGCGCTGGGATCCCCGCACAGGGGCAATGGCCCTGGCAGTCTCCGGCCTGTTGCTGACGGTGCTGATAGGGCCCACGCGCAGCATTCTCTATGTCATTCCCTATGGTCTGCTGGGCTATTGGTGTGCCCGCCTGTGGCAGCAGCGTCTTTCCTGGTACGTCTCGGTGGTGAGCGGGGCTGTGCTCAGCGCCCTGGGCTTGATCTTTCAGTTGGTGCTTTCCTCCCTACTGGTGGGGGAAAACCTCTGGATCTACGTAACCATTCAACTTACCGGCCTAACCAACTGGCTCCTGGATGTGTCCCTCAGCCGATGGGGCGTCTACTGGGTGGCAGAACCCTGGATGGTTCAGGTGGTGGTGGTGGGATTTATTGCCTTCAATTCCCTCATCTACGTATTCACGGTGCATTTGGTGGCCGCCCTGGTGATGGAGCACTTTCGTTGCCCGCTGCCACCCCCGCCGAAGTGGGTACAGTTTTTGCTGGATTAGCAGCCCCTGTGAGTTGTACAAGAGCAGAGCAAGCTGCTCTACAAATGAGTTCTTGACAAATCTTGACAAATGAGTTCTTGGCAAAAGTCCCACCCTATTGCCATGCAACGCTACAGGAATGCAAGAACTGGAAGGTTCTCTGCTAGGATCGCGGTAGCGGGACGGAGTCCTTTCGCGTTAGCGGGACGGAGTCTCGTTGGGATCCTGGTGGCAACAAGATATCAAGATTTAAGACTGCGATTATGGCTTCCCGCAAGAATCAACTGGCTATTGACAATGACGAGCTGATGCGTCGGGTAGAGGCTCTGATCAACGCTTCCAAAAATCGCTATCGCATCACGGTACAGGTGGCCAACCGCGCCAAGCGCCGCCGCTACGAGGATCCGGATGATATAGAAGATGGCTGGATGAAGCCAATCCGCCGCGCTGTCATCGAAATGTCGGATGAACTGACTGAGCCGGAAATCATCGGCGATGAGTAGTCACTAGACTTGCGGCCTGCTGGCGCGACCGCCCTGTTGAAACTGCTAGCCGGCTGAGCGGCTAAGGGTAGAAGCTTTCGGCAGCCGCCTATTTTGTCAATTTGTCAAGTCGTTTGCAACGGGATCCCTTTCCCGCAGGCGAGCCTCGAGCCGCGATTCCATTAGGTGCAGCAGGCGGTGGGTCTCCTCTGGGCTGAGACCCTGGATGCGCATCTCCAAGGGGCTGTGGAACCAGAGGGTCTGCTGCGGGAAAGGAATCTGGATCCCTGCTTGATCGAAGGCGTGCTTGAGGCGACGGCGGTATTCCCGCGCCACCCTCCACTGCTGCAGGGGCTGCACCTTGATCCAAATGCGCAACGTGATCCCCCGCTCCCCCAGATCATCGACACCGTGCATTTCGGGGGGCTCGAGGATTTTTTCCCGCCAAGCTGGCTCCCGGTACATCTGCAGAGCCACCTGCTCGGTGATGCGTATTGCCTGTTCCAGATCGTTTTCATAGGCGATCACAATCCCCAGATCCACCCGTGACCAGCCGTTGGAGAGGTTCTCCACCACCCGGATGGCACTGTTGGGAATGGAGATCAAGCTGCCTTCGGTGTTGCGCAACTGGGTTAGCTAAACCGCCGGGAAGCCCCGCACTCTCTGCAACAGCAGGAGGGTCGGGATGAAAGGCGTATATATCCTGTGCCATAATCAACATGGCTGTACAAAACGGCGTTGCCGGAATCTGGTACAGCTACGCGGTGGGACATCCCGTGTCTGCGCGTGGAGGGTTCTTGCAGTAGCTCCCCGATGAAGCGCGAAGCCCACGCTGTACCTGTAGGGTTAGTGATGGGAGTATGTCACAGACGCTGGCAAAGGTGCTGAGGCGTTTGCTGAGGCGATAGGTGGGGGCATTTTGCTCTTGGCGCAGGGCAGCAAAGAGGTTATCCAGTACCAGTCCACTCAGCCAAACACTGCCATAGGTGGCCAGGCCCACCCCTGTCAACCGCAACAGAGGGCCGCGCAGCGAAACCAGGAAAAACGTTTGCAGGGGTCGCGTTTGTGGGAAAAGGCCCAAGCTCACCCCGACTCCGCCCACCCACAGGCTAATTTGCACCAGGCGTAGCAGGCGAATTTGCAGCTCCAAGTAGGATTCCTGCCGTTTGCGTCCGGCCTGTTGTTCGACCAAGACGGGATCCACGCCCGGCTGCTCTTCCCCCGCTAGGCGCTCCTGAATCTCTGCTTGGATGGCCTGGTATTCCGTCTGCAGGGCATCGCGTTTTTGCTGCAGCCGTCGCCGTTTTCGCTGGCAGAGCTGGCTCAGGCTCCCTACCACAGCCAAGATGCCGAGGGCAATCACCGCTTGGCGGCGCAAAAATTGAGGCTGCCGTTCCCGTTGCGAGGTGCGCAGCGCTTCCTCGACAATGCCGGCTACTTGCTCAGCCCAGTCCATGGGTTGGGCGCCCTGGAATTGAGCATCGAGGGAGGTGATGGTTAGCAAATGTCGCCCATTCACCCGGATAACAGGCTGGTTGGTCTGGCCGTCCAGGGTGACTTCAACCTGCAGCGCCTCTGGATCGAATCCGGCGCTGGCCAACTGGTGCAGGGTTTGTTCAATGGAGCGCACCCGCTGCAACACCGGAGGCAGGCTGCCGGGATCCCCCTGCGGTGCGGTAAACACGAACAAACGCCGCCCATCCAGCGTCACGGCCTCCGCCTGGATAGAAGAGGTGGGGAGGCTAAGCGCTTGCCGCAGCTCTTCTAGGGCATCCAAACGGTTGAGCAAAGGCAGGTTGGGGGCGGTGCCGTTGTTTTCGGCAGTTTCCTGCCCCCATGCGGGCCCGCCTATGGGGGATAGGGCAAAAGATGCACCGAAAAGGAGAGGCCACAACAGGGATCCCGTTTTCCTCGGCTTCGGCCTGCCTACCGTTCCCGTCAGCGGTGCGGGGCACCATTCGCAGCTTCGCAGCATGAGCCGTTTGCGTCAGCGGTGCAGAACACTTTAACGCCTCACTCCAGAAAGAAGAAGGCAATCCCGAGGATGGCATAGGTGGCCAAGAGCAGTAGCCCTTCCAGCCAGTTGGAGCGCCCATCGCTGCTGACGGAATTGATCAGCAGCACCGAGACGGCAATGGCCACCAACTCCACCATGCCGAAGTTGAAGTTCATGGGCTGATGCAGCACATCCCCGGCCAGCACCAGCAGAGGTGCCACAAACAGGGCAATTTGCATCGTCGAGCCCAGCGCCACCGAGAAGGAGAGATCCATCTTGTCTTTCATGGCCACCGTGATCGCCGTCGCATGCTCTGCCGCGTTGCCGATGATCGGCAACAAAATCACCCCCATAAACAGCGGCGTCATGTGAAAGTGTTCCAGCGTATCCTCTAGAGTGCTCACCAACAGTTCCGACTCCAGCGCCACCAACACCGTCAACCCCAAGAGGGCCAGCACCCAAAACCCCAAACCGGCTCCCTCGGGCGGAGCCGTCAGCACTTGGGGAATGGATCCCTCCGCCTGCAAAACCGGATTGGGGGCCAGGCGACTGGCCGCCTCATCTTCTGCGGCTTCCGCTTCGTGAAGGGTGTAGAGGTAACTGTGGGTTTTGAGGGAAAACAGCAAAGTGAGACCGTAAACCCCGATCAGCACCAGGGCTACCGCCGTGGATAGCTCTTGGATGGAGATCTCCCCCAAGTTGGCATCGGCATAGGTGACCACGCTGGGCAAGATCAAGGCCACCACCGCCAGGTTCATCACCGAGGCATTCATGCGGGCCACCTCGGGTCGAAAGCTCTGCTCTCGAAACTTGATCCCGCCCAAAAACATGGCCAAGCCGGCCACCAGGAGCAGGTTACTGATGATCGCGCCGGTGATGGAGGCTTTTACCACATCCACCAGCCCCGCCCGCAGTGCCACCAAGCCGATGATTAACTCCGCCGCATTGCCAAAGGTGGCGTTGATCAGCCCCCCGACTGTCGGCCCTGTCAAGGCTGCAATCTCTTCCGTGGCCTGACCCATAAACTTTGCCAAGGCCACCACCGCCAAAGCCGCACAGAGGAAGACCAGGTTGGGATCCCAGCCCCGGAAGTGCCCCACCCAAGATAGGGGAACCCCCAACAGCAGCAGGAACATTATGCTGTTCAGACCTCTCTGCCAACCTGATGCAGAGCGATCCAGGGAAATCAAAGGATTTGCATTAGCCAGGGTCATGGTTCACAAGGGGAGAAAAGGTAGCGACGATGGAGGCTGTTTGGGTTTCGGGGAGCCAGATCCCCCATGGCCAGGAGTGACCATCTCCAAGAGTCTAGCGGCTGCGAGGGGAGGTTGGATAGGTGCTGCTGGCTAGAGGGAGATAACCCGGTTGCGCTGCAACTGCCGGGCGATCTCGGCTCCCAGGTGATCGACCAGACGCTGGGGATCGGTGATTTTCAAAAAACTGCTGCCCTCTACCTCAAAGGGAAAGGATCCCTCGATGCCGTCGCGGGGGAGTTGTACCAGCAGCAATTGTTCGGGGCGCTTCGATTGCAGGGCATAGCCCAACTCCAGACAGACCTGAGGGCTGGGTAGGGGACGCCCCCGGCCATTCACCTGCACAGGGGTTACATCGGCCACCACCAGCAGCGCGTGCTTGAGCTTGCGAATCAAGGCCGCATCGATGAGCGGGGTCTCAGCCTCAGCGGGAAGGGATCCCTGAAGCTGTAGGGGCACAACCGGCCCGTGGTTGCGATTGAGGGTCTCTACCACGGCTTGCAATGCCCGGTGCAGAGTGGCGCTGGAGTCGGGGTAATCCGATTGGCCGCAGAAGTAGATGACCGGCTCGGTCATGTTCAGGGTGGCCCGCTTATTAAAGTAGATCTCACGGCTGATCAAATCGAGGTTGGAGATGCTGTAGGCGCCGCTGCCTTCGATGTAAAACTCCACCAGCTCTCCTTCCAGGTAGCGCTGCCACCATACGGAAGCCTTCACCTGCTCCACATCGTCGAGAAAGTCGGCCCGCATTGCCGTCTTCAAGAGGCCGGTACGGCTTAGGCGCAGGTCGGGGGCCCTCTGTTGGACTTGGGAAGCAGACAACACCGAATCCAAATACCAGGCTTTCAGGACGATGATCGCCATGGGATCCCTCTGCGCTCAGCCTTAAAGGTACGTGACATACTCCCACACTCATGCTGACGCAAAGCGCTCCGCGCCGCCAAAGCGAGAGAGTGCAGGCTTCAAGGACTCCGTCCCGCTGACAGGAAGAGTGGCCCGCGCCCTGTCCACAGGACGAGCGCCGGGAGGATGTCACTCCTCTGTCCAGAAACGCTCGGAAAGATATTTGTCAGCCCCGTCGCAAAAGATGGTCACCACCACTCCAGAGGAGAGCTGACGGGCCACCTCTAGGGCTGCCACCACATTGGCGCCGGCAGAGATGCCCACCAGCAGGCCTTCTTCCAACGCCAAGCGCTTGACCATTTTCTGGGCTGCTTCTGTGGAGATCTCAATGTGCTGGTCAGGCAGGGTGGGATCGTAAATCTCGGGTTTTAGAGCTGTGGCCATGTGCTTGAGCCCTTCCAGGCCATGGAAGGGAGAGTCGGGCTGCATGGCAATGATTTGGATATCCGGGCGATACTCTCGCAGGCGCCGCCCCACCCCCATACAGGTGCCGCTGGTGCCTAGCCCGGTAACAAAATGGGTGACCTGCCCCTGGGTTTGCTCCCAAATCTCCACCCCAGTGGTTTCGTAGTGGGCTTGCCAGTTGGCGGGGTTGCTGTACTGGTCAGGGTAGAAATAAAGCTCGGGGTTTTCCGCATAGAGGGCGCGGGCTTTCTCGATGGCCCCATCGGATCCCAGAGCGGGATCCGTCAGAACCAAGTCCACGCCATAGGCAGCCAGGATCTTCTTGCGCTCCGGGCTGGCGTTGGCGGGAAGAGCCAGCTTGACCTTGTAGCCCAAGGCGGCCCCGATCCAGGCATAGGCGATGCCGGTGTTACCGCTGGTGGCATCGAGGATGATCTTGCCGGGGGTAAGCTTGCCCTGGCGTTCGCCAGCGCGAATCATGTTGAGGGCCGGGCGATCCTTGACTGAACCCCCAGGGTTGTACCACTCTGCCTTGCCGTATACCCGTACCGATTCGGGCAAATCGGCAGCAACCCGCCGCAGACGGATCAGCGGCGTCCCCCCCACCAGCTCAATAGGGCTATCCACAGCAGGGAGTAACGGGCGAGAAGAAAATGCAGTCGGATACAAGGGGGATCCCTCGCTAGACAGGCATCGGCTGGACAACCATTGCTCATCTTACCCCGGTCTTTCCGGCCTCTTGGGAGCTTTTTAGTTTCCCCCTCCTGCCCAAGTTCTGGCTAGGCTCCAAGTAGGCTCTAAGATGGGGGTAGAAAAGTGGGATTTTCCCACAGCAGGATGACGCGGAGGGGCATGGCAGAAATTGGGATTGTGACTGCCCAGCAGTTTGATCGGCGACGGGGCCAGATCCATGTCTACGACGGCGAGGGCAAAGGCAAGTCCCAGGCGGCCCTAGGGGTTGTGCTGCGTTCCATTGGCTTGGGGATCGAAAAGGCGGCCCCCAGCCGGGTGTTGCTGGTGCGGTTTCTCAAGGGGCCAGGCCGAACCTATGCTGAGGATGCGGCCATTGCGGCTCTGCAGCGAGGCTTCCCCCATCTCATCGATCAATTGCGCACCGGGCGGGGAGAGTTTTTCGGCCCAGATGAGATCACCAAGTTTGACCGTCAGGAGGCCCGCCGCGGTTGGGATGTGGCCAAAGGGGCTTTGGCGTCGGGGTTTTACTCGGTGGTGGTGCTGGATGAGCTCAACCCGGTGCTGGATCTGGGCCTGTTGCCTGTGGAGGAGGTGGTCAGTACCCTCAAGCAAAAGCCGGAGGCCATGGAGGTGATCATCACCGGGCGCGGCGCTCCCAAGGAAATTATCGACCTGGCGGATTTGCACTCGGAAATGCGCAGTGTCCGGCGGGCGACGGATCCCCAAAACGGCCAACCCCCTTGCAGCGGCATCGAGATCTACACCGGCAACGGCAAGGGAAAATCCACCAGCGCTCTGGGGCGGGCTCTGCAGGCGATTGGACGCGGCATCAGTAAGGATCTCTCCCATCGTGTACTGATCATGCAATGGCTGAAGGGGGGAACGGGCTACACCGAGGATGCAGCCATTCGGGCCCTGCGGGAAAGCTACCCCGATTTGGTGGATCACCAGCGTTGCGGTCGGGACGCCATTGTCTGGCGGGGCAAACAACAGGAAATCGACTATGTAGAAGCGGAGCGGGGCTGGGAGTTGGCACGGGCGGCCATCGCTTCTGGCCTGTACAAAACCATCATCTTGGATGAGTTGAACCCGACGGTGGATCTGGAGCTGCTGGACGTGGAGCCGATTGTCCAGGCTTTGCTGCGCAAGCCGCGGGACACGGAGATCATCATCACGGGGCGGTGCCATGCCCCCTTACCTTACTTTGAGCTGGCCTCTGTCCACTCGGAAATGGTGAGCCACAAGCACTATGCCGAGCAGGGGGCCGATCTGCGGCGCGGGGTGGACTATTGATGGGATCCTTCGCAGCGTTCTCAGCCAATTCTGCTCTCTCTTGGCCTCCAGACCCCAGGACTCTGGCCCAGTTGTTGCTCACCCTTTTCCAGACGGAAGTGTGGGTGGAGGGCAAGGAGCACGTTCCCGCCGGCCCGCTGGTGGTGGTGAGCAATCACCGCAGTTTTCTGGATGCGCCGGTGCTGATCGCGGGGTTGGACCGACCGATTCGCTTTGCCTGCCATTACTACCTGGCTCAGGTGCCGCTGCTGCGGGAAATCGCCCTGGCTTTGGACTGCATTCCCCTCAAGCAGGGATCCCGACAGCAAATCCATTTTTTTCGCCAGGCGCAGGCCAGTTTGGCAGCGGGGGTGGGTGTGGGGATCTTCCCAGAAGGGGCGGAGCAGATCACCCGTGAGACCTCGCCTGGGGAGGTGGGGCGGTTTCAGCCAGGTTTTGCCCACCTGGCGCTGGCGGCAGCGGTGGATCCCTTGCCGATTCTGCCGGTGGCGGTGTGGGCGCAGGAAGAATGGCGGGGAGTAGATATTCCTATGGCTTTTTTCCGCTGGTTTGACCCCACTGAACCCCGATTTCAACAGGAAGGGGGACATCCGGTGGTGTTGTATCGGCGGGTGGTGCTCAGGGTGGGATCCCCCCTTTGGGTGGGCAGGAAGCAGCGCCAGGGATCCCGACGCGAGCGAATGCAGGTCATTCAAGAGCTAACTGCAGCGGCCCGAGAACAGGTGCGATTGGGATTGGCAGAGAGATGAGAAAGTTGAGTGGCGAGCCGGTAGCATCTGCCTCTAGCTTGGTCAGCCCGGCAACGGGAGCGGTCGGTCAGGAGCGGCCCCTGCTGCTGTATTTGCCCGGTATGGATGGCACAGGTACGTTGTTTTACCGGCAGGCGCAGGCTCTGCAGCGGGAGTTTCGCATTCGCCCCCTGAGTTTGAACCACCCGGAAGCGGGGGATAGCTGGGAAACCCTGGCCGATTGGGTGGGATCCCAGCTAGAAGCGGGGGCGTACTTGTGTGGAGAATCCTTTGGGGCCTGCCTGGCCTTGCTGGTGGCCGCCCAATGGCCGGAACGGTGCCGCGGCCTCATTTTGGTCAATCCAGCCTCGTCGCTGCGACGTAGGCCCTGGTGGTGGGCAGGGCATGTTCTCCTGCCTTTTTTGCCACCGGGGCTCTATCACCAGTTGTCGGAGCGGGGGTTGGGGGTTTTGGCGGAGCTCAGCCAAATGGAGCCGCCGGATCGGGAGCGGCTGCGCCAGGCGGTTCACAGTGTTGAGCCCACAGTGGCTGCCCAGCGCTTGGCTTTGCTGGGATCCTTTGTTGTGGAGAAGCTGCCCCTGGAGTCGATGACCCTGCCAACTTTGCTGGTGGCGGGGGGGCGGGATCGCCTGTTGCCCTCGGTGCAGGAGGTGGGCTGGCTGGCGGAACGGCTGCCCCAGGCGCAGGTAGAAATCTCGCCCCAGAGCGGCCACGCTTGCCTGCTGGAGCGGCGGATGAACCTGCGGCGTTACCTGCTCAAGCCGGATGGCCTTTTCACCCCCCTGCTGCTCAATTCTGCTTCGGCCCATTGAGCATGGACAGGGATCCCCACAGATCTTCTATCCGCTCTGGGCAGGAGCTCTCCTTCCCCTCTCGATCCAGCCAAAGGGCTCGCAAGCCTGCTGCTTTTGCCCCCTGGTAGTCTTCGCGGTGGCTGTCGCCGATGTGGCCGGCGGCTGCGGGGGGGATCCCGTGGGCTGCCAGGGCAGCTTGGAAGATGCGGGGATCGGGCTTGGCATAGCCCACTTGGGTGGAGAGGGTGAGGGTGGAAAAGTAGGGATCCAACTGCAACTGCTGCAGCACCCTGGGCAAGCGGCTGTCGAAGTTGGAGATCACCCCCAACCGGATCCCTTCCTGCTGCAGGGCCCGCAAAGCCGGCAGCGTCTCGGGATACAGCTCCCAGGGATCCGCCCCGGCAAAGTGCTCAAACAATTGGGCGAAAAAGTCTTCAAACCGGTGCTCTCCGAAGGCAGCCAGGGATCCCACCCGGGCAAAAGTCTCCCGCACCACCTGGCGCCACCAGGTCCGCTCCCACTCCCGCAAAGGGGATCCCGTCAATCCTGGGCAGGCCGGGGCTGGAGCCTGGGCAAAAACTTGGCCAAAAGCGCGATCCAAGGCCTGGGGATCCACCCTTACCCCATACTCCGCTGCCACCTGGCTGTAAACCTGGCCCACGCTGCCCCGCACCCGAAACAAAGTGCCCACAGCGTCGAAAAAGAGCACCCTCAGCTTCACGACTGCCCCTCGTAGCGGGCGTAGGCATCGACAATCCGCTGCACCAGAGGGTGGCGCACCACATCCCGCTGGTCGAAGTAGCAAAAGGCAACCCCCTCTACCCCTGTCAGAATACGCTCTGCCGCTGCCAGGCCGGACATGCGATGTTTGCCCAGATCCGTTTGGGTGAGATCCCCGGTAACCACCATACGCGACCGGAACCCCAGCCGCGTGAGGGCCATCTTCATCTGCTCGGGGGTGGTGTTCTGGGCTTCGTCCAAAATGATGAAGGCATTGCTCAAAGTACGGCCTCGCATGTAGGCCAGCGGCGCCACCTCGATCACCCCCTGCTCCATCAACTGCGGTAGCTTGGCCGGGTCGATAAACTCGAACAGGGCATCGTAAAGGGGCCGCAGATAGGGATCCACCTTTTCCACCAGATCCCCCGGCAAAAACCCCAGTTTTTCTCCCGCCTCCACAGCCGGGCGAGTCAAGATCAAACGCTCGTACTCCCGGTTTTGTAGGGCAGCAATGGCCACAACGGCAGCCAGATAGGTTTTTCCTGTGCCCGCCGGTCCAATGCCAAAGCAGAGGTCGTGGGTGCGAATGGCTCGCACGTACTCCTGTTGGCGGGGCGTTTTCGGTCGGATAAGCTCCCCTTTGCGGGTGCGGGCCAAAATCCCTGCTTGTGCTTGCTGGTAGGCGGCAACCTCTTGTCCGGAGAGGGCGCGAAAAGCTTGCTCTGCATCGATCACAGTGACGGGGTGCCCAGTTTGCCAAAGCGGCCTCAGCAATTCTAGCCATTGCCGCACCTGCTGCCGCTGTTGGGGAGTGCCTTTCAGGTACAGGTCTTGTCCGCGCAGCGTTACAGAAGCACCGCTGGAGCGACTGATCCACCTCAGGTTGGCCTCCTGAGTGCCCGCCAAAGACATGGCCTGTTGAGGATTGGACAGAGAGATGACTTCGAAATCAGAAGAGAGGGAAGTAGGGTTGTCGTGCATGCCGTGGGCGCCGGGCACCCTGGGAGACCTGTAGGGGTGATCTTACCAAAAACGCTTGTCAGGGCGCTCTGGGCTGTGGAAAGCCGCTGCAGAGCCCAGGGGTCGAGCGCAAGAGTGCTTAACAGGGGATTACACTATTAATGTGTTCCAAAATACAAGCTTCTGGAAGATCTGCAGCAAACCTGGATTTGGGTTCCGGCCTTCATTGGCAGCCGAGTCACAGGGAATTAACAACTCCCTAAGGTTCCCTAAAAAAGTATTGCAAAGGGCTATCTTTTCGGGAATAGCTTTTATTCATCAAGTAACGTTGATCTATCTGCTAAAGGAGCTTGAACTCCCAGTCTCTCGTCGGTCGGGCAAGAGCTTGAGGTTTTCAACTCCGTTGGTCATCGTGCATCTGACATTCTCCATCCAGCAGCAGGGATGTGGATGGGGGTCTCTTACAACCTTTCCCCAGGCTCCTCTTGGGGATCCCTGTGACTCCTCAATTTCTGAGCAAGAGGCTCATCCCTTCTGGAGTCACTTTGAAAAATCAGATGGAAAAAGGAGAGATAGATGTTTACCCAATCTGCGTCTGATACTCTGGGGTTGGCAAAACTGGATTTGGCGCAAATTCCGCGGCAGATCACCTGCGATGGCAGTGACTTGGATTGGAGCCAGGCCCTGGCCATCGAAGGGATCCAACCTGAAGAAGAAGCTTTACAGGCTTGGATGGCTTTCCGTGACCTGCGGGTGAACCAAGAGGCGGGCAACATTTTACGCTGGCAAGGGCGTCCGTTGCGGGCCAGCCGTATCCGCTTTTTCCCCAGGAATGTGGCTTGGCGCTATGGCTTCTCGTTTTCCACCAGCATCCGCTCGCCCCTTGGCAAAGGGATCCCGACCCCTGAGGAGTGGCGCTACCCGGGCCTCTGCCGCTACGGGATTGTGCTGTTTCAACCCAACGCCCAACTGGTGGCCCATCAGGTTTTCGAGTCCTCGCCAGAGCAGCCCCAAGAGGTGGATCTGGATCCCAACCTGGATATTGCCTTCAACATCAATGACGCCAAGGGCAGCTACGGCGACAATAGCGGCAGCTTCGATATTTACCTGCAGGTGGTGAGCTAGACTCACCCAACCCCAGGAGGGATCCCGGCTGATCGCGATAGCGGGACGGAGTCTTTGCAGGGCGGGTCAGGGGGCAGTTGCCGGGTGGGATCCCATCCCCTACAATGAGTGAACTGGTGGCTGGATCCCAGCTTGCCATTGCCCTTCCTGGCCCTGGAGAGGTGGCTGAGTGGTCGAAAGCGGCTTCCTGCTAAGAAGTTACGGGGCCCAAAAGCTCCGTCGAGGGTTCGAATCCCTCCCTCTCCGTCCATATTTGCTGACCAAGGTTGTTGACGTCCTCTGCGCGCCGTTAGCTTACTTCCCCATAGCGGTAGGGCGGGGCTTTTCTCAGTAGCTCGGGCGTCTCAGACTAACCTGAAACGACCATAGAGGCCAACTCCGCTACCAGTCATGGGTCGTGGAAGCAGGAAGAAATCAGCTAGAAATCGCAGGAGCCCCGCACTGTACCTGCAGGGTCAGTGTCGGGAGGAATGCGGAAGTTATGATAGAACCATGACCCAAGTCCTGACCGTCTCCTGCAAGCTCAAGGCGTCCCAGTCGCAGGCCGCAAAGTTGGACGCGACCTTGGATGCCTTTGTGCAGGCGTTGAACTGGGTCAACCAAAACACGCCCGAGAAAGTCACCAACGCCGTTAAGCTCCAGTCTCTGTGCTACCGCGAAATCCGTGCCCGGTTCGGCTTGTCCAGTAACTTGGCTCAGCAGGTCTGCAGACGGCTGGCCGGTGCCCGCAAGGTTGCCCGACAGAAAAACCGCCCCGTCAAAGCGTTCAAGGGGGGCTTCGCGACCTATGACGCTCGTATCTTTTCGTTCCGCGAGAAAGACTGGACGGTGTCGCTGACCACGGTGGAGGGTCGGGAGCGCTTTGAGCTGTCCATCGGCAACTACCAGCGTGGGATGCTGGCTGGTTCCAATCCCAAATCGGCCACTCTGGTCAAGCGCAGAGACGGCTCCTACTACATCCAGATTTGCGTAGAGAAAAAACCACCCAAGCAACAAGATACCGACAAGGTGATCGGGGTGGACTTTGGAAGGACAGATATTGCCCATACGTCAGAGGGGGACAATTGGAATGGACAGCAGTTGAACAAGGTCCGAGACCATCACTCGCGGTTGAGGGCGGTACTCCAACGCAAAGCCAGTAAGGGCACCCGCAGTTCGCGGCGCAGATGCAGAGAACTGTTGCAACGGCTGTCTGGCAAGGAGAGACGCTTTCAAGTGTGGGTCAATCATCGCATCTCCAAAGCTATTGTCTCTAGGGCAAAGGCTACCAACAGCGCTATTGCTCTGGAAGACCTGACAGGGATTCGGGAAAGGGTCAATCAACAGCCACGCAGCAAGACAGAGCGTAGGCGGGCAAATAGTTGGGCGTTTTATCAACTCCGTCATTTTCTGGAGTACAAGGCTCTGCGTGCGGGGGTTGCTCTGATTCTTGTTCCGCCTGCCTACACGTCGCAGACCTGTCACAAGTGTTTGCACATCCATCCCGATCCTGCGCAATCCTATCGCAGTGGGAAGCAGTTCAAGTGTGGGCACTGTGGATGGGAAGGGGATGCGGACTGGAATGGGGCCAACATGATTGCCAAGCTTGGGGCTGTCGTAAACCAGCCTAGAGGCCCGTGGTTGGCTTGCCAACTGCAGGGCTACCGAAAGCCCGCCCTGTACTGCGAAGCAGTCAGGGTCGGGTAGTTTACAGGGGTGTAGTCCTCAATCCAAATAGGCGCTCAACTCCTGCTCCAATGTAGGCAGTTGCACCTCTCCCTGCTCCAGCTCTTCCAAATCTTCCAGTTGCTTGCGCAGGCGGGCGATCCGCTCTTGCAGGCACTCTTTGATGCCTTTGGCCCCCAAACTGAGACAACTGCGGCAGACTTCCCCGTAGATTTGCCCGCGGTCGTTATAGACCACCGCCAGCAACACTTGGTGCCCTTTTTTCTGGATGGGGTTGGCCCATCCCCCACAGATAATGCAGGGCACTCGGCCATTGCCCCCGTAAATGCTGCGTTCCCAGACGATTCTCACGCTCAGCCTCAATGCAACTTGTTGCCCACCAGCATAAAAACCCAGGGGGATCCCTTGCCACCCCAAGATGCCGCGTTCCTTCCCTTCCCATTGCGGTGAAACGGTTTGCTGGTTAAATGCCTGCCCCCCTCTCCCCCTGAGAGAGGGGCTTGGGGGTGGAGGCCAAAAAGGGATCCCAGTGGCTAGGTGCTGGGCCGGGCAGGTTGGGAGCGGTCGATGGTGCGATAGGTGAGGCTGGCAGCCACCTCCAGAGCTTTGGCGGCGTCGCGGAAATAAAACCCCAACTCCTCATCCTTCTCCGTGCGGTTGGGCTTGTTGAACTTGGCCTTGAACTGCACGTTGCAATACATGGCCAACCCCACCAGAACCTCTGACAGGCCGTGCTGGTTGATCAGCCGTTCCACGTCCGTAAGCAGGCTTTTGATCAGAGCATCGGCTACTGGTTCTGGCAAACTGTCCAGGTCGTGCATGGGGGTTCCTCAACCAACAAGATCAAACAAGCCAACGGGTCTGGAAAATCGAGATGGATCTGGGATCCCGAAGGCAACCTCTCCTGATTTTCCTGCATCTTTTCCAGAATGCCCAATCCCCTTGCCAAGGCTACCACCACTGCCGCAGCCAGCCCCACAGGCCCGGATACCGAATGGAGCGCTCCCGGGCCGCTTGTTCCAGATGATGGGCGTGGTCTTGGATGCCGGGATCCCGCAGACGATTCAGGCGCATCAAATAGGCATAGCGGTGGATCTGTTCTCGCAACTGAACTGGGGGAAGGGCAAAGCACGCTGGGCAAAGGGGGCCGAGATTCAGACCCCTATCGTTGAAAAGGCAACGAACTCGCTTCCCGCCCGCAAAACGCTTTCCGCAGGCGGCACAGTAGCAAGCTGAGGGCTGGTTGGCAAGGCGCTGCCAGCGAATTCGCATGGTCTTCCCGACAAAAAGGCAAGCAACGTGCAGGCAATTCGCTGTAGCCATAATAGGCTAGAAGCTGGTGAGCAAAACCCAGGATGGGGGGGCCTGGAGTATCGAAAACCATGCCGCAACTTTACGACTGTGTCATCGTCGGCGCCGGCCCTGCTGGAGGATCTGCCGCCTACCATCTGGCCAAGCGGGGACGCTCGGTGCTGGTTCTGGAAAAGGATCCCTTGCCCCGCTACAAACCCTGTGGGGGCGGCGTTTCTCCTATGGTGGCGGCTTGGTTTGACTTCGACTTTGGCCCCGCCATTTCCCTCAAGATCCGGCAAATCCGCTACACCTGGCGCGGCGGCGATCCGGTGGTGGTCGATTTGGATTTGAAAGAGCCCGTTTGGATGGTGCGGCGGGATGTTTTCGACCACTACCTGATTCAGCAAGCGCAAAAGCAAGGGGCAGCGCTCCAGGCAGAATGCCCTGTCTCTGGCCTCGAGTGGCAAAGCGACCGCTGGCAAGTGATGACAACCGCCGGCCCAGTCTGGGGTCGGTACGTGATTGGGGCCGATGGGGCAAAAGGCTCGATGGCCAAGTGGCTGGGCTTTCAGGAACGCCGTCGTCGCCTGGCTGCCGCCTTGGAAGCAGAAGTGCCCCTCTCGCAGCCGCAAACTGCAGCCGCCCATTTTGACTTCGGTGCCGTGAGCAATGGCTACATCTGGAACTTCCCCAAGGCCGATGGCTACTCAATTGGAGCGGGCACCTTTCGGGGTGGAGAAAAACAAAACCTGCGGGAAA
This sequence comes from Thermostichus sp. MS-CIW-40, assembly GCF_054058315.1. NCBI lineage: Bacteria > Bacillati > Cyanobacteriota > Cyanophyceae > Thermostichales > Thermostichaceae > Thermostichus > Thermostichus sp. MS-CIW-40. The sequence goes on along the minus strand of NZ_JBSSAC010000005.1, from coordinate 50,591 downwards.
TTGCCGCCCAATATGCCCAAAGCTTTGGCGTAGACTTGAAGTCGGTCAAGCCGTTTGGCCATCCCATCTGCCTCTGGGACGAAGATCAACCGCTACACACCCAAAATGCCCTCTTGGTGGGAGATGCCGCCTGCGTTATCGATCCGTTTACCGCTGAAGGGATCCGCCCTTCCCTTCTCACCGGCATGTTGGCGGCCCAGGCCATCGATCAAGCTCTAGGCGGGGATACAGAAGCTCTGGCGAACTACTCTGCCCGCGTGCAGCAGGAATGGGGCTCAGAAATGCGCTGGGCTAAGCGGATTGCGGCGTTGTTCTATCGCTTTCCGGGCGTGGGCTACAGGGTGGGCGTCAAACGACCGGGAGCCACTCGGCGCATGGGCCAGATCTTGGCCGGTGAACTGCGCTACAGCGATGTGGCCAGCTCAGCTATTCGCAAGTTAAGCGGTGGTCTGCTCGCCTAAGCCCGGCACCGACAGACGCGGGCGAGATCCAGGATCGTCGAAGCGCTTGCCGATCAACAGGCAGTTGCGACCATCCGCTTGGCGGCTGTAGCTGAGGTGAGTAGAGAGAGCTTTCATCAGCAAAATACCCCGTCCCCCCTCGGATTCAAGATTGGCGTTGGGCGATGTGGGATCCGACAAGTTCCGAGCAAATCCCTCCAGATCAAACTCCTGACCCCGATCCCAGATGCGCAACTCCAGCCCTTGCGGCATCAGCAGCAGCTCAATGTCGATGGGCGTACTTTCCGGCAGAGCGCGGTGGGCGTGGCGAACGGCGTTGGTAAACCCCTCTGCCAAGGCCAACTGACATTCCGCCCAAATGGGATCCGGGATGCCCGCATTTCGGAAAGACTCAAACCAGGTCAAAACCTGGTCAAGCGCGTCCAGGGTTGTGTCAACCCTCAGCGCAAACGTTTGCCTCTTGTCCAGAGGGATCCCTGCTGCGTTCAAAACCGAACCCCAACGATGAGGATTGAACTCAAGCCCATCAATCCTGGCCGGATTGACCCTACCAGATTCTAGACCAGAGCCCTGCTAGAACGTGTCATCCCCCACTTTGGGGGGTGCAGCTAGGGAGCGATGACCAAATCCACACGGCGGTTCCGCTGCCGTCCGGCTTCTGTGTCGTTATCGGCAACGGGCAAGGTGGGACCAAAGCCAGAGGTTGTCCAACTGATGGGATGGCCTTCCGGCAGCAGCTTCGTCAAATAGTCCTTAACCGCATTGGCGCGGCGTAGAGAAAGGGCCAAGTTGTAGTTTAAGGGCCCGATGTTATCGGTGTGGCCATTCACTTGAACGCGAGCGCCGGGCATGGCCTCCAAGGATTTTGCCACCTGGGCCAACAGCGAGGCTGCTTCAGGTCGAATCTCGGCTTTGTCAAAATCGAACAGCAAATCGCCCGGCAGGCTGATGGTTTGGGTTCCCACCTGAAAGGAGGTTGGCGTTGTGGTCGGAGCCGGGGTGGGCGCAGAGGCGCTTTCTGCCCCTGGAGCGATCTCAGCAGCAGTGGAAGATTCCCTGACAGGCTCAGGGGCTGTTTGAGAACGCAGCCGTTGCAGCCGCGACTCCAATTCCTCAATTCTGATCAAGAGCTGGATCACCTGCTGGCGGATCTCCCGAATCTCTGCCTCCAGATCCGTGGGGCTCTCATGATTTTCCTCTGGATCTGCATCTGCTGTTGGGCTGGCCACCGGAGGATTGGCCTGGGGCGGGGCCAAGGTGGGCAGGATCGGTGGTGTGGGAGAAGCGGGTTGAGTGGGAGAGATGTTGGTCTCCGGCTGGGGCTGAGGTTGGGCCTGCTGGGGAAGCACCATCCCGACCCAGATTCCGCTGCTGACCAAGAGGATCCCGCTTAGGGAATGGAGAGCGACTGTTAGGAGCTGGGACGAACGAGCCATTGCAGGCAAACCTGATACATTTACACTGAACACTGCTGAACATCACTGTTCAACTATGCAGCGATAGCATTCTGTTTGTTTCCATTCGCGTTAGCGGGACGGAGTCCAAACAGAATGGCGGTATCCCGCAAAGCTTTGAGTAGAATACCCAAAGCGCAGTTTCCGTGTCGTCTTACTACCAATTTTCTGCTTTGCTTTGGCTACCATGTTGGCAGACTCGAAAGTAAACAGAAAGATCAACTGGTAGTAATCCGTACTGAACATATTATACATTATTTTCAGTATAGTTGAGCTTATTATTGACTAGAGTCATGCTCCGGCTGGATGGGCGCAGGCAAGGAGCAGGAACTCCTCTCAACTCAACCCTCAAGACCCATCCTAACCGGCGACCCGATCTCGCCAAGGGGATTCTCGGTCGGTCAAGCTGCCACTTTCCGCCATCTGCTGCCAGAGGCTAATCAAAACTGATGCGACCTCGATAACGCCCTATGAGGGTTAGGCCGTTGATGGGATCCGCCAAATCCGCCACAAAGGGAGGAAAGCGGGGGTTGTCGCTGATCACCTTCACCTGGGATCCGGGCAGGCGCTGCAGTCGTTTGACCAACAGATCCCCATCCATCTGAAAGACGTAAATGCCTTCACAACCCAGGTCTCCACCCTCTTGCCGCTCCACAAAGATCCAGTCGCCATCCTCCAACGTGGGAGACATGCTATCCCCCTGCACCCGAATCAGGCTCAGCTCGGCAGGATTTCCCTTCAAGTATGTCCGCAGCCAGTTTCGCTCAAAAGCAACCACCGATTCGATCGATTCTTCCCGCACCAACGCCCCCGCTCCGGCAGAGGCGGCTACATCGACAAAAGGCACATACACATACTCTGCTTTCGAGTCGGGATGCAACTGCGGGGATCCCTCCCCTGTAATCAGCCAATTGAGGTTGACCTGGCCCACTTGGGCAATTTTCACGGCCTTATCAATGCCGGGCACGGATCCCTTCAGGTAGCTGCGCAAGGCCGTATCGCTAATTCCGGCCCGTCGCCCAAACGCATAGACGGCTTCATCGCCGATCACCTGTCGCAAGCGGTCTGCAAAAGAAGAGCCAGAGGAGATGGACATCGGCTTAACGCTACATATTGTGTATAAGCAGATTTTTACCACTATATCTTGACAAGTCAACAACCGGTGCAGCCATTTGGGGAGAATCTTCAACCTGAGCTGACCAAGCGGCAGAAGGGAAATCTCACTTATTGTTAGCAGGCTGGCTGGGGAATCCTACTGGCGCTACCGTGGTTTTGGGTTGTGTTCACAGCAGGTCAGCAGCGGGCCGGCACAGCTTACTCTACCCAAAAAGGTGCACGTGGGATCTTCACCAAGTGCTGGGGTAAGCTACCCTGTCTGTTGAACTTATTCCGGCAGTCTGTCTGGGTGAAAGATGCTGAGATATCGGCATTAGCGGCCCAAAAGGTTCGGTTCCCAGATTGCCTCTGGGTCTACTTCAAGCTGTTCTGCCTCAATCCCTATGGTTTCCTCTGACCTCAAGCGCTGGCTGGATAACTTCCTGATTGCCGTTGTCTTTCTGGTGTTCGCCGGGTTTGTCTGGTTTGTCTTTTCCGTAACCGGGGCTTTTCTTGGGATCCCACTGGGCTACAAACTTTGGATGCGGCTCTGGCTGCCTTTGTTTCAGCCGGCTTTGGGGATCCTGATGGCCGGGGCGGTGGTGAGCGGAGTGTGGGGCTGGCTGGAAAAACGCCGCTCCCAATAATCGTGATCATCACCAGAACTGAAGATCCGGTGGCGCAGGGGAGCCCCAGACTGGCTCTATACTGGAAACGTATCTAAATGTTGAGCACCTGAGGCAGTCTGGCGTCGTGTTTGTTCTGTCCGGCTACGAGTATTTGCTGGTTTTCCTGATCCTCTGCTCTCTGCTGCCGGTTTTGGCTCTGGGGGCTTCTGCACTCTTGGCGCCAAAGCGGCGGGGATCCCTGCGGCGCAGCACTTACGAGTCGGGCATGGAGCCGTTTGGGCAAGCCTGGATCCAGTTCAACATTCGCTACTACATGTTCGCACTGGTCTTCGTCATTTTCGATGTAGAGACTGTGTTCCTCTATCCCTGGGCAGTGGCGTTTCACCGCTTGGGGCTGTTGGCCTTTGTGGAGGCCCTGATTTTCATCGCCATCCTTGTGGTGGGTCTTGTGTACGCCTGGAGAAAAGGAGCATTGGAATGGTCATGACGTCTGAGAAATCGCAAGTCTTGTTTCCGGGGGCTGCCCCCCAGGTGACTACCGACCTCTCCAACAACGTCGTTCTGACGACGGTGAACGACCTGTACAACTGGGCCAAGATGTCCAGCCTCTGGCCGCTGCTCTACGGCACCGCCTGTTGCTTCATCGAGTTTGCCGCCATGCTGGGATCCCGCTTCGACTTCGACCGCTTTGGCCTGCTGCCTCGTTCTTCGCCGCGCACCGCTGATTTGATCATCACGGCAGGTACGGTCACCATGAAAATGGCGCCGGCGTTGGTCAAGCTCTACCAGCAAATGGCTGAGCCGAAGTACGTGATCGCCATGGGGGCCTGCACCATCAGCGGTGGCATGTTCAGCTCCGATTCCTACACGGCAGTGCGGGGGGTGGACAAGCTGATCCCGGTGGATGTGTACATTCCTGGCTGCCCCCCTCGTCCAGAGGCGATCATGGATGCCATTGTCAAGCTGCGCAAGAAGATCGCCGCCGAGGACATGCGGGAACGGGGCCGTCTGCAGCAAACCCACCGCTACTACACGGTCAAGCATAACCTTAAGCCTGTGCCGGAGATCATCACCGGCAAGTATCTGGAGAGCGAGACCCGCCAAGCTCCCCCGCCAGAGCTGGCTGCGGCCATTGGCTTGCCAGTGCCCCCGGCCTTGCAAACCGCCGACTTTAAGCGGGCGGAACAGCAGCTCAAAGCCTTGCAGGGAGGAGTGTGAGATGGCAGAGGAGAATGCCCAGGAAAAACAAGCGCCGCCGGCGGTGGGCGAGCAGTCGGAACCCTTGGTGACGTTGGAGCGGGGCCCGGTTTCCCAGTTTCTGGCCGACAACGGCTTCGAGCACCAGTATTTGGGGAGAGACGCAGCGGGGGTAGAGCTGTTGGAGGTGGAGCGGGACTTTCTTCTGCCCCTGTGTACCGCCCTCTATGCCTACGGCTTTAACTACCTGGAGTGTCAGTGCGGATATGACCTGGGGGCAGGGCAGCCACTGGTCAGCCTTTACCACCTGATCAAGCTGTCAGACGGGGCGGATCGCCCTCAGGAGGTGCGGCTCCAGGTAAAGTTGCCTCGCCAGGATCCACGGCTGCCTTCCGTATACTGGATTTGGAAGTCGGCGGATTGGCAGGAACGGGAAACCTACGACATGTACGGCATTGTTTTCGAGGGACACCCGAACCTGAAGCGGATTTTAATGCCGGAAGACTGGATAGGTTGGCCCCTGCGCAAGGACTACATCACGCCTGACTTCTATGAGCTGCAGGATGCCTACTGATTGGGGATCCCTGACTCGGTGAGCAGCGTTGAATGGGATGGGTTGAGATGTGGCCTTTTTTGCTCTTGGCAATCTACGCAGGAGGAGTTTGGTACTCGGCCCGCAAGGCGGATCGCATCTATTCGGGCTCCGGGAAGTGGGTGGTATCGGCCCTCTGGCCGGTGCTGCTGCTCTCAAACCGTCAGTTTCGCCAAAATTGGCGTCGTCCCCTGAACAAGTAAGTTTGAGTTGAGTAAGTCTGGATCCCTGGAATCCTCACCTGTGATCGCTCCTGAGCAACACCTACGCGACCCGAGTCTTTCTCTATCGACACCTCAGGCCACGCAGAAGTTGCGGGAGTTGATTGTCAGCCGCATTTGCGCTCAAGGGCCGGTGACCTTTGCCCAGTTTATGGAGTGGGCTCTCTACGAGCCAGGGTTGGGCTATTACGAGCAGGGATCCCCGATTGGCCCCGACTACCTCACCTCTCCCCACCTGGCGGCGGACTTTGCCCAACTGTTGGCAGAGCAGATCCTTCAGTTCTGGCACATTTTGGGATCCCCCTCTGCCTTCACGGTCATCGAGATGGGGGCAGGCAGCGGTCGCTTGGCCCAGGATTGGCTGACCTACGTGCGCTCCGCTAACCCCCCTTTTTGGCAGGCACTGGAATATGGGATCCTGGAGCGTTCTGCCCACCTGCGGCGGCTCCAACAGGAGCGATTGGCTCCTTTTGGGGAGAAGGTGCGCTGGTTGGATTGGGACGGGATCCCGGATGAGTCGGTCACAGGCTGTTTCTTCTCCAATGAGCTGGTGGATGCTTTTCCGGTGCATCGGGTGCAGGTACAGGATGGGGCTTTGCGGGAAATCTATGTCGATTGCAGCGAGGCTGCAGAAGCCGACTTCCGCGAAGTGCTGGGGGATCTGTCCACCCCTGAGCTAAGAGAGTACTTCGCCCGTCTGGGGATCCCTGTAGAAACCTATCCGTCGGGCTACCAAACCGAGGTGAACCTAAAAGCCTTGGAGTGGCTGCAGCTCCTGGCCCGCAAGCTCCGGCGAGGCTACGTGCTCACCATCGATTATGGCCACACTGCCCAGCGCTACTACAGCCCCCACCGCGCCCAAGGTACGCTCCTGGCCTATCGACAGCACGGCAGCTACACGGATCCCTATGTTCGGGTGGGATCCCAGGATCTCACCGCTCATGTGGACTTTACGACCCTAGAGCAAGTGGGAGAATCTCTGGGGCTAAAATGTCTGGGGTTCACCCGGCAAAGCAGCTTTTTGGTGAACCTGGGATTGACCGAGCGGCTGGCCGCCCTCAGCCAAATGGGGAACCCGGTTGATGGCGAAGCTGTGGATGTGGGCCAAGTTTTGCGGCGGCGATCCGCTCTTCATGCGCTGCTGGATCCCATGGGGTTGGGGGGCTTTGGGGTATTGGTGCAGGCCAAGGGCTTGATCCCCTCAGAACACGCTCACCCTCTGCGGGGCTTTGGCGAGCCAGAGCTGTGAACCGTTTCGGTGCTATTGGGATGGGATGTCTGCCCCTACCGGCTACCGTTGCCTTCCATCGATGCCAGTTCTGCCATTGCTCTGGCGCTATCTTCCAGGTTGTCGATTCGCTCCTCGAGGGTTGCAAAGACTTCGTCATATTTGTCGGCCCATGCGACGCCGGCGGCAGTTTTGGTCATGCGGGCCGAGCCAAGAGATACGTCTGAAGATCCTTTCGCGGGCATAGGTGACCGTTTAATGGAGTTACTAGAGCCTGTTGACCGACAAGCCTGGGTTAAGCGGGCAGTATCCTGCTTCAGGAGATTCTGTTTTGATTGGAGTTGTTCTACCTTGGCTATGCCCTCCTTATGGGACTGAATGAGTTTCTGTTTCTTGGCTTGTAAATCTCCAATCGAGGCTTTCAGGCTTTGCTCTTCTGCGCGTAACTGAGGAAGTCGTTCTTCTTGAGATTGGATCTGGATCTCTGTTTCAAAATGAAGCTGAGGAGTTTGAGCTTGCGAACGAGCCTCATCATAAGGTTGGGCAGCAGCCACCCCCTTCTGCTGGACTTTTGCCCAATCTTCAAGGGCAGCACGCAGGTTGGCCAGTTCGCTTTGCAGTTGCTGTAGGTCTGAAGGAGTGATTTCGTTTTGCTTCTGTCGATTTTCGAGGTGCTCTAGAAGCTGGATTTTGGCTTTGGCCTCGCTTCCAGATAGAGCAGAAGCCACATAGCCCGTCATCCCCGTGGCCAAACCTGCTGCTCCCGCCTGCCACAGGGATCCTCCCGCCCCAAGGCCACCAATAGCCACCGTAACTCCGGCCAACGCGGGAAAGGCAGTTATCCAAAGCTGGCGGCAGGAGAAAGGCAACATCATCGACCCCAGGGTGGAAGAGGAGATTGTCTTGAAGATTGTTTTGACCATAGGTAATGTTTGGGTAGGTTTTCTCTCACTCACAACTCCTCTTTTTTTAAGGAGAAAGGGGAGCTAGAACCAACACAAAGAACAAAGAACGCCTTAGAGACAATTTTACTGCACTATTTCACTGCACTTCATCACTGCACTTCAAGATGACTCTGGTGTACTGCTGAGGTTACAGTTCTTTACGCCATCCCTCCAGTATGGCCACAACTACAAGTCAATCGCCACTCTAAACCTGCAAGAGCCACTTCAGCTAGAAATCGCAGGAGCCCCGCACTGTACCCGTAGGGTCGGTGTCGGGAGGAATGCTATAATAATACTGCGGGCACCAGAAACGGTTGTTTAAGGCACTGGTAACGGTCGATTGGGGGTGCTGTAAACCACCCCAGAGGCTCGTGGTTGGCTTGCTAACTGCAGGGCTACTAAAAGCCCGCTCCGTACCGCCTAGCGGTTGATGTCGGGTAGTTTACGCTCATCCTGACCGGCTTTCTTGGCAGCGACGCCCAAGGACATCTGCTTTGACATGCTCGATAGGACTCCGTCCCGCTGACGCGAAAGGACCCCGTCCCGCTGCCGCAGTGGATCCCAGGGCTTGGAGCCTTGAGGAGAAAGTGGGGCAACTGTTTCTGGTTTATTTTGAGGGAGCTGAGTTTTCCTCCGCTCTCGAGGAGATGATCCGGGACTACCACGTGGGCGGGCTGATCTTCTATTCGATTGCCGGCAACATTCAAACGTTGCCTCAGGTGGCCCAGCTCATTGCCGCGGCTCAGGCACAAGCCCTTGTCCCCCTGTGGATAGCCATTGATCAAGAGGGGGGGCCGGTGGTGCGCCTTACCGAGGGGGTGACGGTGTTCCCCAGCGCCATGGCAGTGGCAGCAGCGGGATCCCTGGCAAAGGCGGAAGCTATGGCCCGTGCGGTGGGAACGGAGCTGAAAAGTTTGGGGTTTAACCTCAACTTCGCCCCTGTTGTGGACGTGAACAGCAACCCCCACAACCCCATCATCGGCATCCGAGCCTTTGGGTCAGACCCGAAACAGGTGACAGATTACGGCCTCGCCCTGTGGCGCGGCTATCGGCAAGCCGGGATCCTCTGCACGCCCAAACATTTTCCCGGTCATGGGGACACCGATATGGATTCCCACCTGGGGTTGCCGCGGGTGGATCGTCCCCTGGAGGCGCTACAAACCACGGAATTGCGCCCGTTTCAGGCTTTGATCCAGGCAGGGGCAGAGGCGGTGATGACGGCGCATGTGGTGATGCCGGCTCTGGGATCCGTCGGCGACAGCGGGACGAAGTCCTTGCAACCGGCAACGCTGGCCCCTGAGGTGGTGTCCGGCTGGCTGCGGCAGAAGCTGGGTTTCAAGGGTCTTGTCCTGACGGATTCCCTGACCATGGGGGCCATTGCCCGCACCTACGGCATTCCCGAAGCGGCAGAACTGGCCTTTAGGGCAGGAGCCGATGTGCTGGTGTTTGGGGCAGATCCCGGCTTTAGCCCGGCCATCCAAAAAGAAGCCTATGCCCATCTGCTGCGGGAGTTCCGTGCCGGTCGTTTGTCGGTTGAGCAGTTGGATCGGTCAGTGGAGCGAATTTTGACCTTGAAGCGGCGCTACGGATTGGGATCCCCCTGCTCCCCTTTCCCCCCTGCCGGCTTGGAAAACCACCGGGCACTGGCCCGCCAAATCGCCCAAGACAGCATCACCCTAGTACGGGGATCCCTGCCTCCCTTGGCCCCTGACCCGCTGCTTATCACCCCTGTGCCTCTTCTGGGGGATCTTTTCCAAAATGTCTGGCCCGGTGCTCAGGTTCTCAAGATCAGCCCAGAGCCTACCCCTGAGGATTTGCAAACAACCCTGCAAGGGGCGTCAAGAGCTGACCAAGTGCTGGTGGGATCCCTTGATCTGTTTCGTTACCCGCTTCAGAAGGAGTTGCTGGCGGACTTACTGGGATCCCTTCCGCCGGAAAAGGTGATTGGGTTGGCCTTGGGATCCCCCTACGACGCCTTTGCCCTGCCCCAGATCCCGGTCTATTTGGCCTGCTACGGCACTACCCCCGTCTCTCTACAGGCGTTGCTGCAGGTGTTGTTGGGACAGATCCCGGCCCAGGGTCGCTTGCCGGTTGGATCCCACTTGGAGGGATCCTGGTCGCGTTAGCGGAGCTGATACATTTACGCTGAACACTGCTGAACATCACTGTTCAACTATGCAGCGATAGCATTCTGTTTGTTTCCATTCGCGTTAGCGGGACGGAGTCCAAACAGAATGGCGGTATCCCGCAAAGCTTTGAGTAGAATACCCAAAGCGCAGTTTCCGTGTCGTCTTACTACCAATTTTCTGCTTTGCTTTGGCTACCATGTTGGCAGACTCGAAAGTAAACAGAAAGATCAACTGGTAGTAATCCGTACTGAACATATTATACATTATTTTCAGTATAGTTGAGCTTATTATTGACTAGAGTCATGCTCCATAGCAGATCCCCTAGCTGCTGAGGTTGCTGAAATTGCACCGCGTCAGGGTCGGCACCGTTCGCCTCACCAAGCCCGTCAGAACATTTCCGGGGCCGATTTCCCACACCTCTTGGATGCCGTCGGCGGCCATCTGCAACACGGTTTCTCGCCAGCGGACAGGGGCAGTCATCTGGGCCAGCAGCGCCTGCTTAAGGGCTTGCGGATCCCGGCTGGCGGTGGCAGTGCAGTTGCTGTAGACGGGCACTCGCGGCGGCTGAAAGTCAACAGCGCGCAAGGTGTGGGCAAACTCCTCGGCAGCAGCCTGCATAAAGGGCGAGTGAAAGGCACCACTTACCTTGAGGGGAACGGTGCGCTTGGCCTGCAACTGCTCACAGACGGCTTGCACCCCCTCCACTGAGCCGCTGATCACCACCTGATCCGGGCTGTTGTCGTTGGCAAGGGTGACATCGGGGATCATCTGGCACAGGTGCTCCAGCTTGTCGCGGTCAAACCCCATCACTGCCGCCATGCTGCCCGGGGGATCCCCTGCGGCTTCCATCAGTTGGCCCCGCAGCGCCACCAGCCGTAGGCCGGTTTCGAAATCAAACACGCCGGCAGCGTAGAGGGCGCTGTATTCGCCCAGACTGTGGCCAGCAGTGCAGGCAGGAGCCTGTCCCTGGGCGTAGAGATAGTCCGTCAACAGGGCCGATACGGTGAACAAAGCCGGTTGCGTGTAGCCGGTCTGGTGGATCTGGTCTTCCGACAGAGCTAAGGGATCCCATCCCAGCATCTGGCGGGCCAAAGCCAACTTCTGGCCTGCTCCCTGCCAGTTCCGCAAGTCCCTTCCCATGCCTACCGCTTGGGATCCCTGGCCGGGATAGATCCAGGCAACAGTCATCAATTCATTTCCCCCAACGAAACACAATCGCCCCCCAGGTGAGGCCGGCACCAAAGCCTGCCATTACCCCCAGATCGCCGGCGCCAAAGCGTCCCTGCTCAATCCAAGTGGCCAAGGCAATTGGCACCGAAGCGCCCGAGGTGTTGCCGTAATACTCTAGGACGCTGGCCACCCGCTGCGGATCCAGCTGCAGGCGCTTGGCTACCGCATCGAGAATGCGCTGGTTGGCCTGATGAATAAAATATCCCTGTACTGCTTCCGCCGGGATCCCGGCCCGGAAGAGAGCCTTCTCGATGATCTCCGGCACCGCCTGGACGGCAAACTTGTACACCTCGCGGCCATTCATGGTGATGGGGCAGCAGCGATACTGCCCCACCTGCAGGGATCCCACCAGGGGCTTGGCCTCTGTAGCCATGGACAAGCTGAGCAGCTGGCTGCCACTGCCATCGCTGCGCAGCTCAATGCTGAGGATCCCGCCGGTTTCCCCCGCCTCCAGAACCACCGCCCCGGCCCCATCTCCAAACAAGACACAGGTGGTGCGATCCGCCCAGTCCACCGTGCGGGAGAGCACATCCGCCGCCACCACCAAGGCCCGCCGATACAGCCCGGTTTGCAAAAACTGTGCTGCCGTGGCCACCGCAAAGACAAAGCCTGTGCAGGCTGCCGTCAGATCAAAAGCCACCGCCCGCGTTGCTCCCAGAGCTGCCTGCACCTGAGGGGCCGAGCCAAACCGATCGACACCGGTGGAAGTGGCCAGCAGGATCAAATCCAGGTCTTGAGGCAAGATCCCGGCCTGAGCCAAAGCGGCCTTGGCTGCCTGGACCGCCAAATCCACCAAGCTCAGCTCAGGGGGCAGAATGCGCCGCTGACGAATGCCGGTGCGGGGCCAGATCCATTCGTCGGAAGTTTCGACGATCTGGCCGAGATCGTCGTTGCTCAGGCAGGGATCCGGCAGGGCAGCCCCTGCCCCCACCAGCCGCACGGTCGGGAGGCTATGGCTGGGCATCTTCCACGGGTTCGGGACAGCGGGAGGAAGTCCTTTCCAGGGATCCCAACGGCAACACTTCCGGGCCAGAGCCAGAGTAGACCTGAAGGGGCCGGGTGCGCCGCCTGGGGTTGGATTCAGGTTCGCGAGGGTCAACCATTTCCGCCTGCAGCCGCTGTAGGATTTTCTGTTCTGCCGCCTCTTTGGCCAGGCGAATGGCGTGGTAGACCATCGGCGCCTTGGAGCTGCCGTGGGTAATCACGCAGATGCCGTTGACGCCGAGCAGCAAAGCACCGCCATACTCCACGTAGTCCATGCGCCGCTTTACCTGCTTGAGGTTGGGCCGGAGCAGCCAGCAGCCCAACTTGCCGCGCCAGCCGCGGGGCAGCTCCTCCCGCAGCACCTGGGTGATCACCTGTCCGACGCTCTCGGCAAACTTGAGGAGGGCATTGCCCACAAAGCCGTCGCACACCACCACATCAAACTCCCCGGTCAGCACATCCCGCCCCTCGGCATTGCCGGCGAAATGGATCCCTGGCAACTGGGCCAGACGCTGGTGGGTGGCCAGAGCCAAATCATTGCCCTTGTTGGGCTCCTCGCCGATGTTGAGCAGGCCCACCCGCGGACGCCCGACCCCCAGTACACACTGGCAGTAGAGGGATCCCATGCGGGCAAACTGCTCCAAAAAGCGGGGCCGGCAATCCACATTGGCCCCCACATCCAGCAGCAGCACCGGCTTGCCTTTCAAAGTGGGCAAAAGAGCGCCAATGGCCGGGCGATCGATCCCTGCCAGCCGGCCCAAATTCAGGTAGGCCGCAGCCATCGCTGCTCCGGTATTCCCGGCGGCCACCACGGCATCCGCTTGGTTGGAGCGCACCTGTTGCATCGAGATGTTGATGGAGGCTTTGGGCTTTTTGCGCACCATCAGCGGCTCTTCCGCCATGCCCACATCCTCTTCGGCAGGCACAATGGTGATCCCAGCAGGCAAGGGTTGGGGCAGAAAGGGCTTGAGGGAATCTGGACGACCGACTAGTGCAATCCCGACCCGGAGCTGCCGATGGGCCAGCAGGGCGCCCTTGATGATCTCTTCGGGAGCGTAGTCACCCCCCATCGCATCGACCGCAATTCGCACAAGCTGACCTCACACTGGAATATCCTTGGCAACTGCAAGCAAGAAGCGGGGCAAAACGCACTAACCTCTGCAGTCCCCTCGCCCGAGAATTGGGAGCCCCAGTGGCTGCAGGGTGCTAGCGAATTTTACCAGATTTGTTTTCCTCAATTAAGGCCGCAGTTCCGCTTGCGCCGGTTCTCCCCACCCCCCACAGGAAACTTGAACTCCCTCACGCCTGCGCGAGGGTAGCCAGGAGAAAGTGTACCTGTTGGACGTGGTCGCGTGCGGTGGAGTTTCTGGCTTGGTGTTGGCTCAGCTCCGTCTCCAACTGCGCCAATTCTCCCGCCAACGCTGCCCACCGATCCCGCTCTGGGTAGAGGGTGGCCTGCAGGTGATTGAGGCGACCCCAGGTTTCTGCCATGGCCTGGGCGCGCGCCCGCAGGGATCCCTCCTCTTGCTCCAGGTGTTGCCACTGCTGCTCCAATTCCTGCCGTTGGCGGGCGAGCTGCTCCTGCTGAGAAGGCAAGGACGATTCCAGTTGTTGAATGAGGGTTTGCAGACGACCTTTTTCTTGGAGAAGATCCTGCTTCTGGCTGCCGATCTGTTCCAGAAGCGGCCCAATATCGACCTGAACCGGGGCAGCAGCTTGATTTTGCAGCTGTCTAAGGCGGGCTTCCTGGCGGGTCAACTCTTCATACTCTCGCTGCAGGTTTTTTTCCTGAGGCAGCAGGGCTTCTTCCAAAGCACTGCAGGCAGACTGGGCATAGTCGATATCCATCTCGATGTCAAACCGCTCCTCTGGAGAGGCGCTGGCCAGCCGCTCTTGCAGCTCCCGCAGGGTTTGCCGGTTTTGCTCCAGCTCGGCCCGCTGCTGGCTGACCTGGGCCGCCCGCTGCTCGTAATCCCGGCGCAGTTGGCTGACCAAAGCCGCCAGCTCCTCGACCGAGATCGCCGGCTCCCCAGCCCTGCCGTTGCTGCTGCCATCGACGATAAAGTCGTACTCCTGCACCAGACGAGAGGCTTTCTGGTATAGGCTCTCTTGAGATTGCAGCTGCTGGAGAATCCTCTGCAGGTGCTCTTGATGGGCTCGCAGGGATCCCTGTCGAGTTTGCCACTCTGCTTGGCTTTGCTCCAGGGATTGTCGGGATCCCCACCAAGCGGTGTGGCGTTCTTGCCAAGCGCGGTAGTCTCGATCCAGCTCGTCTTGCCGGGCCTGGGCCTGCTGACGTTCTGCTTCCAGTTGGGCAATCTGTTGATTCAAGTGCTCCTGCTGCTGCTGAATGTGGCTTTTCAAGCTTTGCAGAAGCGCCAAGGGATCTCCAGCCGGATGCAGACTCTCCTGGAGCTGTTGCATCAAAGCCTGTAGCTGCGCTGCTTCTGCCTCCCCCAAGCGGCTGGAGCGAGCTTCTTGCAACTGGGCTTCCAACTCTTGCCGCTGCCGATTCAGAGCTTCCCGTTGTTCTCCGATCAGGCGCTGTTGTTCAGCCAAGTAAGCTTGCTGGGCTGCCAGTTCCTCTTTGAGGCTGTCCAGAAGTTTGCGATCTTCCTCCACACTCTTGTATTGCTCATACAGCCGCTGCACCTCTTCTTCCTGGGCTGCTAGCTCCATCTCGCGGCGGGTAAGCTCATGCGCCTGAAAGGTGAGGGACTGTTTCCAAACCTCGATCTCCTCTTCCTGGCTGCGGGCTCTGAGCTGAAGTTGGCTGAAGTTTTGCAGATAGGTCACCAGTTGGCGAGCGGCTTCGCTGATGCGGGCGACCTGACGGTTGCCGGAGATTTCCGCCAGCACCAATGACCCATCCTTGAAGCGCCCAGCCTCCTGGGCGATGCGGCCTTCCAAGGTAATGGATTCTTCGTTCACGGCCACCCAGGTATTGTCCTGCTGCTGCTTGGCCAGCAATTGCAGAGACGACTTAGCAAACCCAATCGGCTTGGATAGCTCTGCTAGGTACAGCACGCCTGAACTCCTCTAAAACAGCATGGACAGCACCAGCCTTAACCCCACCGAGCCACTGCCCCTGGCCGGGGAAAAATGGACGGCCGCCAGAACATGGCTCGCCGAGGCGCACAAAGACTACACCACCTTTCTAGACTCAACCATAGGGTAAAAAAAACGCCTTCGCCAGATGAGTTTTGGGGATGCCTGGGGTAGCTATTCAAACCGGTGGCGGAGCACTAAGGTAGTCTAGGGTGTGGTGTAGGGTTCTGCTCAGGGTTTGTATGGAGCTGCAAGGTGAGCCGCTTTCTATTCGTCGGCGTTCTCCTGCCTCGCCGGTGGTCGTAGCCTCTCAGGTGTACCAGACAACAGCGCCGGAAGCCAAGCCGCGCCACATTTTGGAAGAGATCGTCTGGCACAAAGAACAGGAGGTGGAGCGCCAACGGGAGCAGCTTCCCCTGAAGCAATTGCAACGGCAACTGGATCAAGCCCCGCCGGTGCGGGATTTTGTGGCGGCTCTTACCCAGTCTCCTCACCCTATCTCTGTGATTGCCGAGGTCAAAAAAGCCTCCCCCAGCCGCGGCGTTCTCCGGGATCCCTTTGACCCGGTAGCCATTGCCCAGAGCTATGAAGCCGGTGGGGCCAGTTGCCTCTCGGTGCTCACAGATGAGCGGTTCTTTCAGGGCAGCGGCGAGTATCTGCGCCGGATCCGTCAGGCAGTAGGGATCCCCATCCTCTGCAAGGAGTTCATCCTCTACCCCTACCAAATCCTCTGGGCCCGCGCCTTGGGGGCGGATGCGGTGCTGCTGATTGCCGCCATTCTCTCGGATGCGGATTTGGGCTATTTTCTCAAGCTGGTTCGGCAATTGGGCATGGCAGCTCTGCTGGAGGTGCACACTTCCCAAGAGTTGCAGCGGGTGCTGCGTTTGCCCCAACTGCAAGACTCCAGGGGGCAGGTGCTCATTGGCATCAACAATCGCGATCTGAGAACCTTTACGGTGGACTTAAACACAACGCGCGACCTGTTGGCCGCCCACTCGGATCTCCTCGGCGATCTGCCTGTGGTCAGCGAGTCCGGCATCCATACCCCCGCCGATCTGCAGCAGTTGCGGGCCTGGGGGGTGCGCTCTGTGCTGGTGGGGGAAGCGCTGGTGACCCAGCCGGATCCCGGCCAAGCTGTGCGCCACCTGTTGTCATCTCAGTGAATGAAAACCATTTATCAATGGATCTCTGCGAGAACAATTGATCTCTAAGGATTGCTTGGATCGATGAAACGTATTCCTGTGCCGGCTCATATCCACTACGAATTTCTGCTGCGGGTGTTGGAGCGGCAAACCTTTCCGGCAGTAGAGGAACAGGATTTTGGCAACCGAGGCCGCACGCAAGAGCTGATCAACTCCCTGCGCAAAGCCCTCACCCAACAGGTGCAACTGGAGGAAGAGTGGCGACAGCGGGGCTATCAGGTGGACTACCGCTGGAATATGGACGAGCCTCAGCCTCCCTCTTGACCTTCCAGCCCACTGTAAGGTTTAGCATCCTTTCAGTGGCATTGGGGGGGTTTTCCAAGATGCAGGTTGTTTTGACGGTGCCCAAGCTGGCCTGTGGGGCCTGTATAGACACCATTGCGCAAGCGGTGCGGCAACTGGATCCCCAGGCGCAGGTGGAAGGGGATCCCAAAACCAAACAGGTGCGGATTACTTCTGGGCGGTCTGTGAGCGATTTGCGGCAGGCCCTCACCCAGGTGGGATATCCCCCGGCCTAGTCAATTTTGGGCCGGGAACGGTCGGGCGTCTGTTTTGAATTCCTGTACAGATGGCTGCCTTCGCCCTGCCCAGGGTGGAGAGTAGCTGTCGTTTCATCAACAAGGTGTTGCCATGTCTGCCCATAAAGGGTCATCGGCTGCACTATCGGCCTCTGCGCCTTCTCCTGAGGGCACTTGGCAGTTGGCCCTGCAAGGGATGAGCTGTGCTTCCTGCGCCCGCAGCATCGAACAGGCCCTCGCTCAGGTGCAGGGAGTATCCTCCGGATCCGTGAATTTTGCCAGCGAGCAGGCCACCGTTAAAGGGGATCCCAGGCTGGTGGATCCGCAGGCGTTGATTCGGGCGGTGGAGCGGGTGGGGTATCGGGCGCGCCTCATCCAAGAGGATTGGCAACTGGACGATCCGACAGACCCAGAGCGGATCGCCCAACGGGCCGCAGAACGGGAATTGAAGCTGAAGGTGGCGATGGGGGTGGGCATCAGCACGGTGCTGGTGATCGGATCCCTGCCGATGATGCTGGGGATGGACATCCCGGGCTTTCCCATGTGGCTGCACAATCCTGGGTTGCAGTTGCTGCTGACGGCTCCGGTGCAGTTTTGGGTGGGCAAGCATTTTTATCGAGGCGCTTGGGCCGCTTGGCAACGGCGCTCGGCGGATATGAACACGCTGGTGGCCTTAGGGACGAGCGCGGCTTTCTTCTATTCCATTTTCCCAACGGTTTTCCCCGACTCTTTCCATCGGCAGGGACTGCATCCCGATGTGTATTACGAAGTGTCGGCGGTGGTCACCACCTTGATCCTGGTGGGTAAGTGGATGGAGCAACGGGCTAAGGGGCAAACCTCCGAAGCCATTCGCAAGCTGATCGGGCTGCAACCGAAAACGGCAAGGGTAATTCGCCATGGGGTGGAGCAGGATGTCCCCATTCGGGAGGTGCAGGTGGGGGATTGGATCCGGGTGCGCCCCGGAGAGAAGGTGCCGGTGGATGGGGTCATTCTAGAGGGATCCTCCAGCCTCGACGAGTCCATGGTGACCGGCGAGAGCCTGCCTGTACTCAAGTCGGCGGGGGATGAGGTGATTGGGGCAACGCTGAATCAGACGGGCAGCTTTGTGATGGAGGCGCGGCGGGTGGGCAAAGACACGGTTCTGGCCCAGATCGTGCGCCTGGTGCAGGAAGCCCAGGGATCCAAAGCCCCAATTCAACAGGTGGCGGATCGGGTGACTGCCTGGTTTGTGCCGGCAGTGATCGGGGTGGCAGTTCTAACTTTCGTGCTCTGGTGGGTGTTGGCGGACAACCTGACGCTGGCCTTGGTGAACACGATTGGGGTGCTGATCATCGCCTGCCCTTGTGCGCTGGGGTTGGCAACCCCCACCTCGATCCTGGTGGCCACGGGACGAGGGGCAGAATTGGGGATCCTGGTGAAAAGTGCCGACAGCCTGGAATTGGCCCACCACTTGCGCACGGTGGTCTTGGACAAAACCGGCACCCTGACTGAAGGTCGTCCCACTGTCACCGATATTTGGGCCCACGGCTCCTCTCCCCTGGCGGTGTTGCGCCTGGCAGCGGCGGTGGAGCGGCACTCGGAACATCCTTTGGCCCAGGCGGTGGTGCAGAAAGCCGAAGCGGAAAAAATTGCCATCCCTCCTGCCCAGCATTTTCAGGCAAGGATAGGCAGTGGGGCAGAAGCCTGGGTGGAAGACCAGTGGATCCGCATCGGTCGGCTGAGCTGGCTACAGGAGATGGGGATCCCTTGGGATCCCTCTTGGTCAGAGCGGGTTCAGAATTGGGAAAGCCAGGGCAAAACGGTGATTGGCGTAGCGCAATCCCAGAGTCTGGTGGGGCTGTTGGCCATTGCCGATCCGCTCAAACCCACCTCTCCTGAGGCAGTGCAACACCTGCAACAGATGGGCCTAGAGGTGATCCTGCTGACCGGGGATAACCCCACCACGGCCCAAGCGGTTGCTCGGCAAGCAGGCATTCAGCGGGTAATTGCCCAAGTCCGTCCGGATCAGAAGGCAGCTTACATACGCAGCCTAAGACAACCGCGACGGCGGGTGGCGATGGTGGGAGATGGCATTAACGATGCTCCGGCTCTGGCAGAAGCCGATGTGGGGATCGCCATTGGTACAGGTACGGATGTGGCGATGGCCGCCAGCGATATTACCCTCATGTCGGGGGATCTGCGGGGAGTCGCCACTGCCATTCAACTCAGCCGGGCCACCCTCAACAACATCCGCCAGAACCTCTTCTTCGCCTTTATCTACAATACGCTGGGGATCCCGATTGCCGCTGGGGCGCTCTATCCCTTTACAGGCTGGTTGCTCAACCCTATGCTGGCGGGGGCAGCCATGGCCCTGAGTTCCATTTCGGTGGTCGCCAATGCCCTGCGCCTGCGACACTTTCAGCCCCCCAGACCAGCGGGCCGGCGTTAGGCCCTCTCCCAGGGGCAAGGGGGATTAGCGCGGCAACAGTTTTGCTGCCCTTTGAGCATGAGTCTGCCGTACCGCTCATGCCTCAGGGCTATCTTCTGGCAGACAAGAACATCCCCCCCGGGAGCTTGGTGAATGGCAAGAGGCAAGCTAACCTAAAAGGCTCAGGCAGACTGGGGAAAGCGCGGTGCAAGTCCGCCACTGTGACGCAACTGTGATGGGATCCCTCCCTCAGCCAGAACACCCACCTGCCGTTGTCCTGTACCCCTTGCGATTCACAAGGAACGGAGTTTTTTGTGTTGAATACCCTCAGTGTTTCCCCTCCCCTTTCGGTTGGGCAGCTTGCTTCTCCTTCATTGCCCCTATTGCTTATCGGCCACGGATCCCGCGACCCTGAAGGGCGGCAAGCCTTTCTGGAGTTGGCCCAAGTCTACCAATCCCTCACTCCCCATCGACCGGTGATCCCTTGTTTTCTGGAGCTGACCCAGCCAACCATTGCCCAGGGGGTAGAGCAGTGCTTGGCCCAAGGGTGGCAAGAGATTGTGGTCCTGCCGCTGCTGTTGTTTGGGGCCCGCCACAACAAGTTCGATGTGACGATGGAATTGGATCGCCTGCAGGCCCTCTATCCCCAGTTGCGCATTCGTTACGGTGGGCCGCTGGGGATCCGCATCGAGATCCTGCAACTGCTGCGAGACCGATTGGCCGCTTTGATGGCCGCCCAACCGCGGCGGATCCCAGAGGCAGAAACCGTGCTCCTATTTGTGGGTCGCGGCTCCAGCGATCCTGAGGCCAATGCCGAAGCCTGTAAACTGGCTCGGCTGCTTTGGGAAGGATCCGGGTTTGCCGCTGTGGAGACCTGCTTTATCGGCATTACCCATCCCCGCCTGCCTGTGGGGTTGGAGCGGGCCTCGTCCTGGCAGCCGCGCCGGGTGATCGTGCTGCCCTACTTTCTGTTTACGGGGGTGTTGGTGAAAAAAATCGAGGCGGCAGTGGAACAACAACGACAACGACAGTCGGAAATCGACTGGCTCATGCTGCCGGAATTGGGCCTTGTGGACACGGTGCTGCACAGCCTGCAGCAACTGGAGCAGGAAGCCCTACAGGGCCAAACCCAAATGAACTGCCACCTGTGCAAGTTTCGCCTGGCCGTGAGCGCAGAGGTCAGAGCTGGGCATACCCATCACCATCCTCACGAGCATCATCACCACCATCACGGGCACGGATCCCATCACCATCCTCATTCTCACCATCACCCTCAGCACGGCCACACCCACGCAGCGGCTGGGGATCCCTGGGCCCAATTAGAGGGCTACCACCAACGGGCTTGGCAGGTGCCCTGAGAGGGAAACAGAGGCTGCTGGCGGGATAAACTGAGTGCAGACAGGCAATTTTTGAACCTGGTTTTCCCGCTCCAGCGGTTGTGATGACGAAAAAACGATGATGCTCTCCCGCTCCTCTTGGGTTTCAGGTGCCGCTGCCGCGGGGAGCGGGATCTTTGTTTTCGCCCTGGTGGTGGGGCTGCTGGATCAGATCCTGCCCACCCTGCCCAAGGTTTCCCTCTCCCTGGCCGGGATCCCTGGGATCCTGGCTGCCGCTGGGGCCTCCTATGGGGCCTGGCGGGTGGTTCAGATGGGTCTGCAATCGGCTTCCTGGACTGATTTTCGGGCCTCGCTGGTAGCGGCTCTGTCTCCCTTTGATCCCGCCGATCATGGCGGCAACCCTCGGCAACCCGAGGAGGATTCTCTCCCTTTGCAGTCGGTTGACGAGGATCCTCAAACCCAGATCCGCGATCGACAAATTCTTGATCAAGCTGAGCAGCAGACGGAAACTGAAACCGAAGTAAGCGAACACACTCAAGTAAGACTGCAGGGCGAGCAGCACCAGGATCAAGCCTCGCAGGCCAAGGCCCAACAGTTGCAGCCCCTACAAGAATTGTCATCACCTTCTTCCCCAAGCCCTGAGTCGGCAAAACCCACACCAGAGCCAGAGCTCAACCAAAAACTTCGCCAACTCCAGATGCAGGTCGCCACTCTGAAAATAGAACTGGAACTCCAAGAAATCCAACTGCAGCAGTTGGAGGTGAGGCGGACTCGGCTTCAGCAGCAGAAGCAGAAACTCAAGCACGTTCTGCGTCGCACGGCGTCCGAAAATCAAAGGCTGCGCTTCTTACAGGAGCAAAAAGCCCGGCAACTGGAGCAAACTCAGCAAGAGCTGCAAGCTTTGCGGGAGTCCTACCGCGCCTTGCAAGTTCTACAGGAAATAAGCTCCACCCTAACCCGAAACCCATCTCACGAAAGGGCGGAAACGGAGTCCTCTGGATCCTCCGACTAGCCGACCCGCTTTAGAACAAATACACTCCCCTCGCTGCCCCGACCCATCCGCAAATCTTCATCCAAATAGGTGATATCCAGCCAACCCGTTGGCTCGCGGCGGCGGATATCGATTTGAATAGCCGGGATTCGCTCTGGAGCCTGCTCGAGCAAATCGAGAAAACTCTCGATCTCGTAGCTCATCAAAGCTTGGGATCCGAACACCAATCGCTCGAAAATCACCCTCACCCGGCGCTCCGATTCGGGGTAAAAGCGTGCCGATACCGCCAAGATTCCCCGTGGCACCCAAGCCCCCAGCCAGCCGGATCCCTGGATCTCCGCCACGTTGAAGACCCGTCCAGCTTTGGCCCGAATACACTGGTAGATCTCGCCGGTGGTCAAAAAAGGCAACTGTGCCAGCCGCAGCAGAGCTGTGCTCGTGGTAAATAGGGTGAGCCAGTTCCCCTCCAACCCTTCAGGAGCCGATGTTGGCTTGGGGGTGGGGTTGAGCGCTTCTAGGACGGCAATTTGAGACAAAATCTGGGCTTTTTGGTCAGGGGAAACTTTCCGGCCCCGGTCGGTCGCCTCCAGTAGGTGCAGCAGAGCCGATTTTTGCTGAGCCAGGGCCTCAGACATGGGCACACTCCGAAGGCACTGACCCTATTTTAGAGAACGCGGGATCCCTCTGCCCTTAACCGTCTTCTCCCACCAGTTTCAGGTTCAGATCTGCCACCTGCTCATACCCTAGCCCGGCCCGCACCACCAGCGGCTCGGATCCGGTCAAATCGATTACCGTAGAGACCTTGGCCCGGCGGGGGGCATCGTCATCCAGCACCAGATCCACCTGTTTTTCCAACTGCCGCATTTCCTCAGCCGCAAAGATCCCACCCTCATCCCAGGGGTCGCTCTCCCACTCCCAGGCTTGCCCAAAACTTAAGCCCAGGGATCCGACGGGATCCCCCCCCAGCTTGGCAGAGGTGGAGACAATTGGATTGCCCAACTCTTCCAGCAAAGCCTGACAAATGGCCGAGTCGGGCACGCGGATGCCGGTGGTTTTCCGTTTGGGCTCCATCACCAACTTGGGCACCAGCTTGGTGGCCGGCAACAGAAACGTAAACGGGCCCGGGATCAGCCGCCGCATCAGCCGATAGGCCGAATCGGTTACCTGGGCATAGTGGGCAATGCGTGAGAGAGAAGGGCACAAAAAGGTAAGAGGCTTGTCGTTGGAGAGCTGCTTGATACGGCGTACCCGCTCCACTGCTTGTTTGTGGGTCACATCGCAGCCAATGGCATAGACTGTATCGGTGGGGTAAAGCATCACCGCCCCCTCCCGCAAAGCCGCCGCAATCCGCCGGATGGAACGGGCCTGGGGCTGTTGCGGATGCAGCTTAAAGTACTCGGCCATCGGGCAGATGGGAAGAGGTCAAGACTGGGAGCAGCTACCCCCCAGGGGGTTTTCCACAAGAGGGCGGGGGGTCGGTGGCACCGACGCGGGCAGGGATCCCTGAGATTCGGGCCAGTCCTTCAGTTGTTGCATCAGGGCTTGGATGTGCAGACGGGGCAGATAGGGCCAGTCGCCGGCTTCTTCCAAATCCTGAAGCACCCGATACAGAGCTTGACGGGTGTTGGGCAAAGACTCCCGAAAGGCACCTTCCAGGATCGCGCGGTGCAACTCCTCCAGCAGCCGCAGGAGCATCAGCAGCTCCACACACGCTCCCGCCCTCGCCTGAGCCGCCTGTTCAACGGCCAACATAATCTGACGCAAATCCGGTGGCAGATCCTCCGCCGAGATATACATGGCCACTCGTCTCTGGGTTCTGGGAAGGCAGGGGCTTTCCCATTCTAAGATTCTTCTGCCCTAGGACTGGATGGATTTTGCCCCCACAAGATCCAACTGCGCAGACTGTTGGGATCCCCGACCCAGGCACTGCCACACCCGCTGCAAGAGGGCATCCAGCCCCTGCTTGGCAATCGCAGAAATGGTCACCACCGAAGTGCCGGCAGCAGCAGACAGCCTCTGGGCGCGCTCGGCAACCTGCTGGGGATCCAGAACATCGATCTTGTTCAAAACCAGGATTTGTGGCTTATCGATTAACCCGTGGCCGTAGGCGCGCAGCTCCTGCTGAATAACCTGGTAATCCTTGACGGGATCCGCCGCCGTGCCATCCACCAAATGAATCAGTACCCTGGTACGCTCCACATGGCGCAAAAACTCATGGCCCAGCCCCACCCCCAAGTGCGCCCCCTCGATCAGCCCCGGAATATCGGCAAACACCACCCCATCTCCCGATGGATGGGGCACCACCCCCAAATTGGGCTGCAACGTGGTGAAGGGGTAGTCGGCAATCTTGGGCCGGGCAGAGGAGACCACCGAAATCAGAGTGGACTTGCCCGCATTGGGCAGGCCGACAATACCCACCTCGGCAATCAACTTCAGCTCCAGGCGTAGGCGCACCCGTTCTCCCGCTTCGCCCTTGGTGAATTGGCGGGGGGCGCGATTGTGGTTGCTCAAAAAATGGGCATTGCCTAAGCCGCCTTTGCCCCCACGGGCTACCAGCAATTGATCCCCCTTGCCCACCAGATCGCCCAACAATTCCCCCGTCTCCGCATTGAACACCACAGTACCGCAGGGCACCCGCACCAGCCGATCCGCACCACTGGCCCCGCTGCGATGGTTGGGCCCCCCTTTGGCCCCGTGTTCCGCCTTGATCACCGGTTGAAAGCGAAAATCCAACAGAGTTTGCAGGCCAGGATCTGCCACCAGGATCACTGAGCCGCCCCGCCCTCCATTGCCGCCGGATGGCCCCCCAGCCGGCACATACTTTTCACGGCGGAAGGCAACGATGCCATCTCCGCCATTCCCCCCTTGCACTTCAATTTCGGCTTGGTCGATAAAGTGCAATTGCTCTTCCTCCAAATCTTCTATCTTCCAGCTTGGCAAGATCCCCGGAAAACTTGCCACAAAAGACGCTCCTCTAAGCTACGATAGTATTTCCCAGCCACATCCCCCACAGGTGGGAAAGTGGGAGAGTGAATGCACTCTCATCTGGAATTCTGCTAAACTCAACTGGCCTTCTACCCTTTATCCCGCGCAACTGATCTGTTACTGCACCCCTATGAGTCGATTCACTGCTGCCGATTTAGGTTTTACCACTGAAGACTTTGCCGCCCTTCTGGATAAGTACGACTATCACTTCAGCCCTGGCGAAATTGTGGCGGGTACAGTATTCTCGGTGGAGCCACGCGGTGCTTTGATCGATATCGGGGCCAAAACGGCTGCCTTTCTGCCGCTCCAGGAGATGTCGATTAGCCGCCTGGAAGACCCGCACGAGATGCTGCAGCCGGGAGAAACCCGCGAGTTTTTTATCCTCACCGAAGAAAACGAAGAGGGACAGCTGACCCTCTCCATCCGTCGCATCGAGTACATGCGGGCCTGGGAACGGGTACGGCAGCTCCAGAAAGAAGATGCCACCGTTCGCTCAACCATTTTTGCCACCAACCGAGGTGGAGCCCTGGTGCGGATTGAGGGGCTGCGGGGCTTTATCCCCGGATCCCACATCAGCAGCCGCAAGCCAAAAGAAGAGCTGGTGGGCGAAGAGCTGCCCCTGAAGTTTCTGGA
The DNA here is from genome assembly GCF_054058315.1 of Thermostichus sp. MS-CIW-40. Taxonomy (NCBI): domain Bacteria; kingdom Bacillati; phylum Cyanobacteriota; class Cyanophyceae; order Thermostichales; family Thermostichaceae; genus Thermostichus; species Thermostichus sp. MS-CIW-40. Next base: position 25,306 of record NZ_JBSSAC010000005.1, on the reverse strand, counting down.
GGTGGACGAAGACCGCAACCGCTTGGTGTTGAGCCATCGCCGCGCCTTGGTGGAGCGGAAGATGAACAAGCTGGAAGTGGGCGAGGTGGTGGTTGGCACGGTGCGGGGCATCAAGCCCTATGGTGCCTTCATCGATATTGGCGGCGTCTCCGGCCTGCTGCACATTTCCGAGATCTCCCACGATCATGTTGACACGCCCCACAGCGTCTTCAACGTCAACGACGAAGTGAAGGTGATGATCATCGATCTAGATGCGGAGCGGGGGCGGATCTCGCTGTCCACCAAGCAACTGGAGCCCAATCCCGGCGACATGATTCGGGATCCCAAGCTGGTTTACGAGAAGTCTGAGGAAATGGCAGCCAAGTACCGTGAGCAACTGCTGGCCGCTAAGCAAGGACAAGCGGCAGAGGCCCCACCGGAAGTGGTGGAAGAGGAGCTGGAATACGCGGCGACGGCTGTGGAATGAGGGCAAGCTTGGCGCCATCTCTGCCTGCGATGAGACTGAGGTTAGGAGCCTTCAGCTCCGTTGGCGTGGGTGGCTCGTGGGAGCGGGGCAGCCCAGGCTCCTAGGGAGACGGGTACTGCTGCTGTGGCGAAGTAGGCCGACGGCGCTCACGCAGGGCTGCAAACCTGCGCAAGTAACGGGAATCCCCCGCTCCTGAGCTTGAGGAGCTGGTCAAAGACTGTAGATCTGCCCATCCATGAGCAGATGGGTGATGCCTTTCTTTTGCAGTTGGGTGCGCACAATCTCCAGGATGTAGCCGGGAAACTGGATCACCCGGTAGGGCGGGTAGGTGTTGCTGCCCCGACGGCTCATTTCGGAAAAGCGACGGGCCACCTTGTGGTTGTCGAAAATGGGCAGCGTATTGGCGTTGTCGATCCCTTCGATGGGCAGGGATCCCGAGCCAAAGAATTCCTTAAGGGGGCGGGTGGTCAGTTCTTGGTAGCGGTCAACAACGACATAGCAGGTTTCCGGTAGGGTGAGCTCTTCCAGGGGTAATACCTGAATTTGATAGCTGGGATCGGTGAGGGGATCCTCTTCTGGCCCATCTTCATCTTCTAAGGGATAGTCAGGGTCGTCCTCATCCTCGTCTTCGAGGTCACGGTCTTCTTCGGTCTCTTCCTCCACATCCTCCAGATCTTCCCGAAGCCCAGCCGCCAACGGCAGTTCTTCTGGGGGCAGTTCTGGCAGAGACTCCGTCCCAGCAGTGTTATCCTCGCCTTCCTCGTTTGCGTTCGGCTCTGCGGGGGGCTCCGGCAAGGGAGATGGAGAAGGCAACTCCGGTTCCAGCGGCAAGATCTGCTGCTCCAAGGCTGGGATCCCGCCAACAACAGCTTTTTCCCCCATGTCTTTGCGGCGGGCAGCCGAGCGTTTGAGATAGATCAACCGCTGATACTCATCGGCAGCGATATTTTCCTTCAACACGCGGGTGATGGTGGTGATGCTCACCTGAAATTGCTCCGCCAATTCGACGGCGGTCGCTGCTGAGCCGCGGTAGGCGCTAACAATTTGCTGTTGTTCTTGCTCTGAAAGTTTGCTGCGAGCCATCCCAGGTCACCCAATCTAGAAATTGAAAGAAATAGGCAGTGGTGAAGAGGATCTCTAGCCAGCGGCGGTTGCCCCACACACCCGGCTGAGGCCGGCAGCTAGCTGCTCCCGCTCCAGCCCCTTGCCGATCAACACAATTTTGGACAGGCGGGGCTCATCGGGATCCCAGTCCCGTTCCAGAAAAAGGGTTTGCCGCTGGCCCACTTGATGGAAGATAACCCGCTGCGGCTCATCCAGAACCGACAGCACCCCCTTGGCGCGAAAAACGGTCTCGGACAAGTCTTGTAGCCAATCGCGAAAGGCCCCCAAATCCAGCGGCTGCTGCAGTTGAAAGCTCACCGATTGGATCCCGTCCTCCTCCAGGTGATGGCTGGGGTGGGCCTCAGTCCCCGAATCGGGGAGCCTGGGATCCCACAATTCTGGGCGGAAGGCATGCACATCCAAGATGCGGGCCAGAGGCACCTGGGCATGGGTGGTGAGCAGGCAAGGGGCAGCGGGGTTGTAGCGGCGCAGATCGAGAAGGATCCGCTCTCGTTCGGCTTCGTCGATCAAATCCACCTTATTGAGCAACAAAATGTCAGCGCTGCCGATCTGGTGGGCGGCGGTTTGCGAGCGCTGGAAATTGCGCCAGTATTCGGCACCGTCAACCAAGGTCACCACGCCATCCAGGCGCAACTCCTCATGAAAGACCCTCTGCACAAATAGCTCGGTCACCTGCCTGGGATCCGCCACGCCGCTGGTTTCCACCACCAGATAGTCCAACGCCTGGGCATGCTGGAGCAGCTGGCGGGCCGCCCGTTCAAAATCCTCTCGCACCGTGCAGCAGAGGCAACCATTGTTGAGCTGCATCAGCCCCCCCTCGGGCATGTTGACCAACTCGCCATCGATGGAAATCTCGCCAAACTCGTTGAGGATAACCCCAATGCGCAACCCATGCTCCTCTTCCAAGATGCGCTTGAGCAGCGTGGTTTTGCCACTGCCCAAAAAACCTGTCAAAATCGTCACCGGAAGCTGAGCTTTCATATCAGGTGAGGCTGAACTGACAAGCGGCCAACAAACCCTTCTCTCAAGTTCCCCAGAAGCTCTACTAGCTTAGCTTTAGGGTTGGCTCTCCAGGATCTGGACAAGGGGGAACGACCGCTCCCACCCAAATTAGATCCTCTAACCCATCAACTAGTTATCCAACTATTTATTAATGTCCTCTGGGCGTTGGGGCAGACTCTCTCCTGAGGATCCCTGGGGACGAATGAGCTCGATCGGCAGGCCATCGGGATCGGCGATGAACGCCACTTCATAGACCTGGCCCCCAATTTGCTGGAGCTGGGGCGGCAGCAGCAGGGTAAGGGGCACTTGCGCTCGCAAATGTTCTAGGTAGTTGGCCAGGGATCCCCATTCGGGGCCCACCTCAAAAGCGGGGTGATAGTAGCCCACATAGTGGGGATCCCCAAAGGGATCCGGGGCAGGATGGGGCTGCGGCACTTGCATCAGCTCCAAACGCCCCCAGGGGCCGCGCATCCAGCAGGCCAGCGTGATCCCGGCAGTAAAGCGTTCTTCCACCGCAAAGCCCAGCCCCTCGTAAAAAGCGATGGAGCGGAAGATATCGGCGGTGCGAATGGAAAAATGGTGTGGTTTCATCGTCCTGCAAAGCAGCCAGATGGGGCCAGACCGCTCGGATCATCGCCGATGACGGCTGGTCAAGCGCAGGTAGACTTGCTACGCTCCAGAAAAGTACGCTGTCTATCTTAAGCACCTCTTGCAGTGTATGCTGGCCCGCCCAATCCTTGGGGCGGGAAATGCGACAACCTAAGCCGATTGCTGCCAACCTCAATTATGCCTAAGCTGGTCATTGTCGAATCTCCCACCAAAGCCCGTACCATCCGTGGGTTCTTGCCTGCGGGGTATGAGGTTCAGGCCTCGATGGGACATGTGCGGGATCTTCCCGATTCGGCATCTGAAATTCCAGAAGAATTGAAAGGAGAAGAGTGGAGCCGCCTGGGGGTCAATGTCCACGCCGACTTCGAGCCCCTCTACGTCATCCCCAAGGACAAAAGAAAGGTGGTCAAGGAGCTGAAGGAAGCGCTCAAGAAGGCGGACGAGCTGATCCTGGCCACCGACGAAGACCGCGAAGGGGAAAGCATTAGCTGGCACTTGCAGCAGGTGCTGCAACCCAAAGTGCCCACCCGCCGCATGGTGTTCCACGAGATTACCCGCGAGGCCATTCAGGAGGCGCTGCAAAACTGCCGTGAGGTGGATGAACAACTGGTGCGTGCCCAGGAGACCCGCCGCATCTTGGATCGCCTGGTGGGCTATACCCTGTCGCCGCTGCTGTGGAAAAAAATTGCCCCCAAACTCTCGGCAGGGCGGGTGCAGTCGGTGGCGGTCAAGCTTTTGGTGGATCGAGAGCGGGAGCGGCGCGCCTTCAGAAAAGCCTCCTACTGGGATCTCAAAGCGGAGCTGCAGCCCAAAACGACCGTCGCCGGCCAGCAGGCTGTCTTTCCAGCAGAGCTGGTGAGCTTGGGTGGCAAACGCCTGGCCAATGGGCAAGACTTCGATCCCAGCACCGGCCAGCTCATTGCCGGGCGGGATGTGGTGTTGTTGGATCAGGCCCAGGCCGAGGCCCTGCGGGATCGCTTGCTGGGAAAAGCCTGGATCGTCAGCTCTGTGGAAGAGCGCCCCTCCACCCGCAAACCTGCCCCTCCCTTCACCACTTCCACCCTGCAGCAGGAGGCCAACCGCAAGCTGCACCTGTCGGCCCAGCAGACGATGCGCATTGCCCAAAAGCTCTACGAAGAGGGCTACATCACCTATATGCGTACCGATTCGGTACACCTGTCGGAGCAGGCCATCCGCGCTGCCCGCGCCTGCGTGGAGTCGATGTACGGCAGAGAATATCTCAGCCCCGAGCCCCGTCAGTACACCACCAAAACCAAAGGGGCGCAAGAAGCCCACGAGGCCATTCGTCCTGCCGGATCAGAGTTTCGCCTGCCCAGCCAAACCCCCCTCTCCGGCCAGGAGCTGGCCCTCTACGACCTGATCTGGAAGCGCACCGTCGCCAGCCAAATGGCTGAGGCGCGGCAGACCCACACCATCGTACTCATCGCCGTAGACGATGCGGTGTTCCGGGCCAGCGGCAAGCGCATCGATTTTCCCGGCTTTTTCCGCGCCTATGTGGAGGGATCCGACGACCCAGAGGCGGCTTTGGAAGATCGGGAGGTGCATCTGCCTCTGTTGCGGCAGGGGGATCCCCTCCGCTGCCAGAAGCTGGAACCCGTTGCCCACGAAACCCAGCCTCCAGCCCGATATACGGAAGCGTCCTTGGTCAAGGTGTTGGAAAGTGAGGGCATTGGCCGCCCCAGCACCTACGCCACCATCTTGAATACGATCATGAGCCGTGGCTACGTCAGGTCGATGGGGAATGCCCTCGTGCCCACCTACACAGCTTTTGCAGTCACCGAGCTGCTGGAAAAATACTTTCCCAACCTGGTGAATACCCGCTTCACTGCCGAGATGGAGCAAACGCTGGACGACATTGCTTCTGGACAGGCGGAGTGGCTGCCCTATCTGCGCCATTTCTTCTTGGGCGAGCAGGGTCTCGAGGGACAGGTGAAGGCGCGCGAGCTGGAAATTGATTCCGGCCTGGCCCGCTCCATCCATCTGGAGAACCTGCCTGTCAAGATCGGCATTGGCCCCTATGGCCCCTATGTAGCAGTTGAAACTGAGTCTGGAGAGGTGCGCGCCAACTTGCCGGAGGATATTCCCCCCGCCGATCTGAGCCCAGAACACATTGCGGAGCTGATCCAGCGGAAGCAGGAAGGCCCCAAGCCCATTGCCTTTCACCCGGAAACCCAGGAGCCAATCTATGTGATCCCGCAGGGCCCCTACGGCCCCTATGTGCAATTGGGAGAAGTTTCTGAGGACAACAAAAAACCCAAGCGCACCTCCCTGCCCAAAGGGTTGAAACCGGATCAGGTCACGCCAGAGATTGCCTTGGGGTTGCTGAGCTTGCCTCGCACCTTGGGGGAACACCCGGAATCGGGGAAAAAGGTGCAGGCCGGTATTGGCCGCTTCGGCCCCTACGTAGTCTGTGATGGCGATTTCCGCTCTCTGCCCGCCGATGAGGATGTGCTGACCATCAGCCTGGAGCGGGCGCTGGAGCTGCTGGCCCAGCCCAAGAAAAGCCGTGGGCGCGGCTCTGCCAAGCCCTTGCGGGAGCTGGGATCCCATCCTGAGGATGGTGAGCCGGTCAATCTGCACGACGGCCCCTACGGGCTGTATGTCAAACATGGCAAGGTCAATGCCTCTTTGCCCAAAGGGATCCCTGCCGAAGCGGTTACCCTGGAAATGGCCCTGCAGGTGCTGGCCGAAAAGGAAGGCTCTTCTGCAGAGGTCAAGGGGAAAAGCCGCTCGACCGGCAAAGCGGGCTCCTCGGTCAGTAAAACCCAAGCCAAAACTGCCTCCAGCAGCCCTACAGCCCAGCAGGCCGGAAATGCTGTGCCGCAGAAGCGGCGTAAAGCGCAAACCACTTCCACTGGCAGCGGGATGGCCAAAGAGCCGCAAGCTCAAGCGAATGGGTCAGCCCAGGTGGGATCCCGTCCCACCATTGTGAAGATCACCCCCAAAGCCCCCGCCTGAGGTCAGCTTCTTGGGGTGCGATGGCCCAAGGTCGCCTGCTCAAGGTGGCTCAGGGATCGGCTATGTAGCAGCTTTGCTGACGAAACAACTGCTCCAAGGGCCACAAGCAGCGGCCACAGCGGCTTCCCGATTGGCAATGCACCCGCATCGCTTCTGCAAACGGCAAGGGATCCTGCTGCTGGCGCTTGAGAATCTGGGCATGTTCCAGCTCGCTGCAGTAGCAGTAGGCAGGATGGCGACGATGGGAATGCGCAAGAGACACAGGAGTATTGAAGTCGGGATCAACAACCTTCAGCTCAACGTTATCACCTGGGTGCCGGGGAAGTAGTGATTGAGGATTTGCGGCGCTGTGTAGCCCTTCTCGGCCAAGCCACGGGATCCCCACTGACACAGTCCCACCCCATGGCCGGCCCCACGATAGGTGAAAAGGTACACTTCCTGCTGGCCGGGCTTTGGCTGGAGACGTTCCCATGTGAAGCGGTTGCTGGGGAGGATCCCCCAACCCAGGGTTTGGCCAAGGCGCAGCACAAACTCTTGGCCGGTCAACAGTTGGGATCCAACGCGAATGCGCACAGGGCGACCCCAGGGATCCGACTGCACAATCTCCAGATCGCCGTTGCCCAAGGCTTGCTCCAACTCCCGTCGGCTGAGTCGGACGCTGTGAGGGCCATAGAAAGGAGAGGCACGACACCCGTCACAGATCACCCCTTGTAGGTAGGGGCGGGCGGGTGGGGCAAAAATATCCTGATTGGCGCTGGTGTGGCCCCCACAGGTGGAGTGAAACAGAACCTCTATCGGCTGGCCGGCATGGGTTAGGATCTGCCCTCGGGTTGCCCGCACCGCAGCAGTGGTCGCCGCCGTTTCATAGGCCAGGCCACCATAAAACTGGTGGGCGGTGGAATCCTGCAATAGCCTTATCGAGGTAGAGGGCCATTCTCTTCTGGGGCCGGGGTGCAGATGGGGAATGGCCAAAGTGCGGGCCAAGATGGCTTGCGCCTGCAAGGCGGCGGCTGGCCAATCGGCAGGCATTTCGCTGGGCACCAAAGCCAGCAGATAGTCTTCCAACTTGACCCAGTTCACCAGATGCAGGCGACCTGAACCCTCCGGGCAAATCTGTACCCAACCCCGATAGCGACGCTCCTCCCCTGCGAAGGGGCGCAGGGCTCCCCCCTGTAGCCAAAGGGATCCCTGGTAGCGACGAGGCTGTCCCGGCCCGGTCAGAAGGAGCTCTTGGCGGCGCACCTGTAACTTCCAGGCACCTGTTGGAAAAGGCTGCTGATTCAAAACAAAAGGGCCAACCAGCTCCAACTCGGCCAAGGGATCCGCACTCCAGCGGCTGAACAGCTCCACGGCCAGCCAATCTCCGCGCCCGGACGTTTGGGCCTGCCGAGAGCCTCCCCAAACAGCCCACAGGGATCCCAGCACCATCGCCCCCAACTGTCGTCGCCGCATAGGCCCCATCCGGGCATCCTCTATCGATAGACCATTCCCCCAGAAATACTGTCAAGATGAGCTGGCCAGCAAAGGATCGTATCCCAGTTGCTGGGTAAGCCGGGCGCGGGCCAATTCCCGATATTCCCAAAAGTGTTCTCCTGCAGCGCAGAGGCCCAAATATAGGTTCAGCAGGCTCGGTTTCTGTCGCCAAATCGTCCATAGCTGCCGCCAAAATTGGGCGCGGATTTCGGGATGAAGGATCCCTTGCCGCCAGATGAGTTGTAGAAGCAGGTGGATCCCTTTGCGGAGGGGCAGCTTCATCATTTGCCGTCGGCCATCTTTGATGCCGATATTCAGGCACTGTTGCAGGCAGCGAGACAAATATCGTGCAGGATCATACAGTTTCCAAAAACTTTCCAGATACTCTCGGGCAATCTCCGATAGAGAACGGGTGGGAATAAAGTTCATCAGTGTATTTTGATCGCCAAACTCAGTCACGCCGATCCCTTCCAGCAACCGTTCCTCTTTCTTCAAGCGATTCCAGAGCTGTGTGTTTGGCAAAGCCTGTAAAATGCCCAGCATTGGCTGAGGAATACCGGTTTGCTCGACAAAAGCCTGAATGCGCTCCCCTGCTCCTGGCCGCTCTCCATCAAAGCCCAGAATAAACCCAGCATAGATCAGCAGTCCAGCATCGTTGATCTTGCGACAGGCCTCCACCAAAGGGTGGCGGGTATTCTGGAGCTTTTGGGTCATCTGTAAGCTGTCTTGGTCTGGGGTCTCAATGCCCAAAAAGACAGCATAGAAACCCGCCTCTACCATTAACCTCATCAGTTCTTCATCTTCGGCCAGGTTAACCGAAGCCTCTGTCATAAAGGTAAATGGATAGTTGCGCTTCTGGCTCCAGGGGATCAGCTCTCGCAAAAATCGCTTGACGTTGCGCTGGTTGCCGATAAAGTTGTCGTCTACCACAAATACCGAACCCCGCCAACCCAAGTCATAGAGAGCTTGCAGCTCAGCTAGCATTTGACTTGGCTCTTTGGTTCTCGGCTTGCGTCCGTAAAGAGAGATGATGTCGCAAAACTCACAATTAAAGGGGCAACCTCGCGAAAATTGGACTGACATCATGAAGTATTGATCCATACGCAGCAGATCAAACCTCGGCAAAGGACTTTGGGTTACGTCCGGCTTTTCGGCGGCCCGAAAAATGCCCGACTCTTGACCTGCTTCTAGGGCCTTGACGAAAGCCGGTATGGTCACTTCCCCTTCGTCCAAAACCAAATAGTGAGCCCCGGATTCCAGGGCGTCTTGCGGCACAGAAGTTGGATAGGGCCCGCCCACAGCTACTTTTTTGCCCAGTTGTACAGCCTTGCGAATCAGAGCGTGGAAATCTTGTTTTTGCACCAGCATGGCCGACAAGATCACCAGATCGCACCACTGCCAATCGGCTTCTGTTTCATCAGCTACATTGCGATCCACAAAGCGAATCTCCCAGTGTTGGGGCAGCAAAGCAGCAACGGTGATCAAGCCAAGAGGTGGCATTAGCGCTTTTAGCCCCATCATCTCAATGGTGCGATTGTAAGACCAGAATGATTGAGGAAAACGCGGATAGAGCAGCAACGCCTTCATACCAACCAGCTCCTGAGTTGCAGATCGACCAACTTGATCCCCTACTGGTTTCCTATCGATTTGCTAGGCTTAGATAAAGCAGCCACAGATCAAACGCCTGCTCGCAATATCCTGCTGATGTTAGCCATTGGCAGATCTTGTGCAGGCTATCTGTGGAGAATCCTATGGTTCTGCGGCAAAAACTTAGCGGGCAGGGCCAATGGAGTAAAGCTTATCGGGATCCCTTAAAGTTGGTTTTGGTTATCGTCGGGCTGAGTGTTGACGTTCCCCTAGCGTACCCCCTGCAATCTTGAACCAAACCCTGCCCTCTCACGGCTGGGGACGAAGTCAGTTCGGCGCACCTTGCTCAAAAACCTGCTGAACCAAGCCACTGACGATGGAAAGTACAATCGCGCCGACGAACGCCCAACCGAAGTTATCGATGTTGAAAGCATTCCCGGCCAGCTTATCGGCAATGGCTAGACAAATGCCGTTCAAAATCAGCCAAAACAAACCCAGGGTAAGAACCGTAATCGGCAGGGTGATCAGCCGGAGAATCGGCCTAACCAAACCATTGACCAGACCAATGGCCAGAGCCGCCACCAAAGCCCCGCCAAACCCGGAGACGTGGATCCCGGGCAAAAGCCAAGCCAGGATCATTACACTCAAGGCTGACATCAGCCAGGTGGCCAAAAGAGTTGCCATGCTCCCTCCTCTGCCCTGATGGGGCCGCGATTTTGCCCTCTATGCTAGCTGATCTCCTCAGGGATCCCTTGCGCAGAAACCTCTTCAGGGCTGTAAGTTTGCAGGGCCAAAGCATGAATGCTCCGCCCCATGTGTTCCGCCAGAGCGGCATACACCAGGCGATGTCGCTGTAGGGTCGTTTTGCCGACAAACGAAGGCGACACTACTTGAACTCGGTAGTGCCCTCCTGTCCCGCCCCCGTGGCCGATGTGAAGGTGGGACTCATCCTCCACCTGCACATGAAGAGCCTGCAGCTTCTCCATCAGGTGCTGCCGAAGGTAGTCGGGGGTAAGCATGGCAACCCCTCTGGATGAGATGGGATCCCTTAAGATTGAGCCGTGGCCTTAGCAAAGGCTGCCTCGACCAGCGGACGCAGCTCGTTGCGGGCGTGCATCTCTTGGATGATGTCGCAACCGCCCACAAACTCCCCATCAATATAAATCTGCGGGATAGTAGGCCAGTTGGAAAACTCTTTAATCCCCTGGCGGATCTCAGGATCCTCGAGTACGTTAATCGCCGTGTAGGGGAAGCCCAAACTATCCAGCACACGAACGGCGGCATAGGAAAACCCACATTGGGGCATTTCCGGGGTGCCCTTCATGTAGATGAGCACCTTGTGGGTGCGGATTTGCTCACGGATTTTCTCTTCCAAAAGGGGATCCAGCATGGTGTTCAGCCACTATAGCGACAACAGTCGATAGGCAAACTGGCATCCTATCGAGATCTCATTTTCGTCTACTTTTAACATGCTCGACACTTTTCCCACGGTTGGGCCGAGAGATTCTCTCATAGACTCTGTTCTACGGACGCCACCAGCAAGCCCCATTGCCCAGGGCTGGCCCAAGCCCCCAACCTATCCAGGCAGCGACCCCAGGATCCATGTTAATTTCTACACCAACATGGTTAGCGACAGGGTCGGCGACAAACCTCAAACCCTGATTCTTCCGTTGACCCGGTCGATCCCGCTCTGGGCAAGGGTTTCAGGCCCCTCGGCGGAGAAAAACAAGGGGAAATTGCAGCCGAAAACAAGACCTCTGGGCAAGGGTTATAATGGGGGGGGGTCGCTTCCCTTCGGGGAAGTGGAATTAATGGAAACGCTGTAATTAAATTTCAACCCATGAAGTTTTTTGAAAAATACCTTACCGTTTGGGTCTCGCTATGCATTGCTGCAGGCATTGGTCTTGGGAAAATACTGGGGAATTCTGTTTCGGTGCTTGAAAGCTGGCAGATATATACCATCAACATTCCGGTAGCGGTGTTGGTTTGGATGATGATCTACCCGATGATGGTACAGATTGATTTTTCATCGATAGGCGGTGTTTCAAAAAATTGGAAAGGGCTGGCGCTGACAGTTACTGTAAACTGGCTGATCAAACCTTTCACCATGGCATTGTTTGGATGGATTTTCTTTAAAAATCTGTATGCTACCTGGATCACTCCGGAAGATGCAGACCAGTACCTGGCAGGCGCCATTCTGCTGGGTGCCGCACCCTGCACAGCCATGGTGTTTGTGTGGAGTTATTTGGTAAAAGGCGATGCCAATTATACGTTAATACAAGTTTCAGTCAACGATCTTATTCTGCCGGTTGCATTTGTACCCATTGTAAAATGGCTGCTGGGAGTAACCAACATACAGATACCGTATGAAGTACTGATTACTTCGGTGGTTGTTTTTGTTGTTATACCGCTAACTACGGGCTATCTGACCAATCGGATATTGCTTCAACGAAAAGGAAAGGATTGGTTTGAACAAAAATTTCTTCCGGCACTTCGTCCTGTTTCCATACTAGCATTGCTTTCAACCCTGGTTTTACTCTTTGCCTTTCAGGGCGAACACATACTGGATCATCCATACACCATTTTGTTGATAGCCATACCACTGACCGTTCAAACCTACTTCATATTTTTTATAACCTGGCTGGGTGGAAAATTGCTCCGTTTATCACATCCGGTTTGTGCACCGGCTGCGATGATTGGTGCCAGTAATTTTTTTGAACTCGCAGTTGCCGTGGCCATATCACTTTTTGGTCTTAATTCAGGTGCGTCGTTAGCCACGGTGGTTGGTGTACTCATAGAAGTACCCATCATGTTATCGTTGGTAGCCATCGCTAACAGTTGGAGGTATTAAATAAATTAAATAAATCCAGATAAGTAACATTTCCCCATCCACTTCGCAATTGGAATCTGATTCTGGCGGCGGTTTGAGAAGCATACGGGCTTAAATCCTATTGTCTTGGTTGCCCATTGTGATGGGGTAGGTACAAATGCAGTGGTCATATCAGGTGCTGTAGCCAATGGACTCGGGCCTGTATTATTACCATAAGATGCTAATCGTATCCAAGTATTGCCACAATCGGTGGTGATACTTACTATTAATGAATCAGTCGCTTCCCTTCGGGGAAGTGGAATTAATGGAAACCTGAGAATCCAAAGCTACGAATACGGCTTTTCGGGTGGTCGCTTCCCTTCGGGGAAGTGGAATTAATTGAAACAGACAGGCTGACAGATCGGCGTTGGGCAGCGTCGCGTTGCTTCCCTTCGGGGAAGTGGAATTAATGGAAAAATTAATGGAAACAAACCAAGTGATCCCCTTTCACTTCCAGCCAGTGCCCACCTGGATAATCGGGGCTACGGCTGCCTCGGTCTGCTTTTAAGAGCTGGATCCCGGCTTCTACCTGGTCAAAGGTGGGGTGGTGGGACAACACCAGGGACAAAAACTGGAACATTACCTGCCGCTGCAGAGCCAAGGGGGCAGCCCGCAAGGGATCCCGTCGCAGCCCTGGCAAAGCGGGCTCATACACCTGCTGCCATAGCTGAGCTGCTTGGGCTACCACCAGCTCATGTTCTGCTTGGAGCAGCGTGGCAGCCCGATTCAGGGCCGCTTCCAGTTGCGGATTAAAGTGCTGCTTCAAGTAGGGCATCACCTCCAGGCGGAGACGGTTGCGGCCATGGGCCAGATCTTGGTTGCTGCGATCCGGCCAGACCGGCAATTGGTGCTGCTGGCAAAATTGTTCGGTTTCCCAACGGTATAGACCCAGCAGGGGTCGCACCACCTGGGCAGAGGTGGGATCCCGGTCGTCCAGGCGACGCTGCCAATCTAGGCTGCTCAGCCCGGCGGCTCCTGTCCCTCGCAGCAAGTTCCATAAAAATGTCTCGGCCCGGTCGCTGGCCGTATGCCCCATCACCACGGCGCTGCAATCCCAGATGCGGGCCCATTTCTCCAGTTGTTGGTAGCGCCAAGCCCTGGCCCCTGCTTCGTCTCGGCGGATGGGATCCGCAGTCTCAACAGCATGAGGTAGTCCCTGCTGCTGCAGCCACCCCTGCAAAAAGCGAGCACACTCCGTTTCATCTGCCGACCAGCGGTGATCGCAATGCAAAACGAAGAGCTGCCAGCCCCAGCGAGGCTGCAAATCCCGCAAGATCTGGAGCAGGCAAAAAGAATCTTGCCCGCCCGAAAAAGCCACCAGCAGCCGCTGGCCAGGGTGAAGAAGTTGCTGCTGCCGAATGGCGCACTGTACCCGCAGGTGGAGAGGAGAGAGCCTGGCCACAGCTTGCTATTGCTCAGGTGCAACCCAGACCCTGCCTGCCTTCATGGGATCCCTTAGGCAAGAGCTCGGGTCAGATGAGAGGCCACCGCCTGCACAGCAGCAATGCTGCGCTCGTAGGCCATTCGGGTCGGCCCCAGCAAGGTGACCGTACCCAGAGGAGCCGAGCGACGGTGGTAAGTGGAGGCGATAACCGTGCAGTGGTGCAGAGACTCCAGTGGATTCTCGCTGCCAATGTAGATGATCACCGGGGTCTTGCGGGCAGACTGTCCTGACTCTTGATCCATCTCCGTTGAGCTCGGCAGAGGAGGCAGATACGCCAACTGCGGATCACCCCCATCGGCAAAATGGAGCCCAATCATCCCCTGAAGTTGCTTGGCTCCCTCCTCGATCAACTGCATCACTGCCTGCACCTGCCGGGCCTGGGAAAACTCCGGCTGACGCATCAACTCGGCCATACCGGCACTGAACACCTGCCCCAGAGAGGGCTGTAGACAGCGTTGCACCACCGAGCGCAGCAGTTGCTGGAGCCAATGGCCGTAGGTACGAAATTCTTCATCCAGTTTCAGCCAGCTCAGATCCTGCAACTCGGCAAAGGTTTTGCCCCGCAGCTTCAGGGTGAGAAAGTTGCTGAGCAATTGCAGTTCATCTTCCAAATCCTCGCGGGAGTCGCTGGGCCAGTCGGGGGGGCTGACCAGAGCCGAATGGGTTTGATAAGAGTCGGTTACCACCAACACCATCACCCGCCCTGGCGCTACCGACACCAACTGCACATGATGAATGGCTACCACCGGCCCCTGAGGAGGAGTGATGAGAGCAATGCAACCGCTCAGATGGGCCAAAAGCTGAGCTACCCTTTGCAGGAGGCTGTCTAGGTCGTCTCCCAGCTCACGGCCAAGCTGATCCATCAACTGTTGCAGAGCGGGATGGGGATCCGGCTGAGGAGCATCGTGAGGGATCCCACCGCTGTTGGCAGAGGTCAACAAATCGTTGACATAAACCCGATAGCCAAAGTCGGAGGGAACCCGACCCGCAGAGGTGTGGGGTTGAAACAGCAATCCCACTTGCTCAAGGGTGGCCAGGTCGTTACGAATGGTGGCCGTGCTCACCCCAAAGTTATAGGACTGGGCCAAGGTTTTGGAACCGACAGGTTCAGCCGTCGCAATGTAGCTGCGCACCGTCGCCCAGAGAATCTTCCGCTGGCGGGGAGTCAGTTCGAGTTTCATAGCCGATCAAAAGAACCCAGTCAACGCCTATCAAAGGAAACTGTTAATACAGAGCCGGTAAATTGCTCCAGGATAAACCAACTCAGAGCTGAGATAGGAATCCAGACAGACTTTTACATCTTCTAATCTATATGCATCTATTGTTACTCTTTATATAGCGGGTTGCCTAGGAAGGAAGTTGCAAAACCCAATGTCGGAAGAGGTTGAGACTGCTGCTTGTGCAGGAGAGAGTGAAATCTCTTGTAGCCTGGGCTCCCCTTTTTTGCCCAGAGGTGGTAGAAGATGAACTACGGCTAGCCACCTTGTTGCGTAGCAACAGTCCGCTGCGCCAAGACTGGGGATTTCTGCGCATGAGTTCGGTCAACTCTAGGCCAACTGGGCCTGCTGCTGTCCTCTTTGTATCCTTTTTTATCTTTGAGGTTGCCCCATGTACTTATCCCCCCAGGAGAAAGACAAGTTGTTGATCTACCTGGCTGCCCAGTTGGCTCGGGATCGGCGGCAGCGGGGCCTCAAACTCAATTACCCTGAGGCGGTGGCCTACTTGAGCGCAGCAGTCTTGGAAGGGGCGCGGGAGGGGAAAACAGTCGCCCAATTGATGAGCGAGGGGCTGACGTGGCTGACCCGCGAGGACGTAATGCCCGGGATCCCAGAGATGATCCCGGAAATTCAAGTGGAGGCTACTTTCCCCGACGGAACCAAGCTGGTTACCCTACACCACCCCATTCGCTAGGGATCCCCCAGATGCTCCAAAGACCCAGAGACTTCAGGAGGTCGTCCCCATGGCTCGCCAATCCAGAACCAACCCTGCTGCCAACGCAGAGCCGACCCTGATCCCAGGGGAACTGTTGCTGGCAGAGGATCCCATCCAAGCCAACGTCGGACGGGCCACCGTGACCCTGGAGGTTACCAACCGAGGGGATCGGCCCATTCAGGTGGGATCCCATTTTCACTTTTTTGAGGTGAACCGAGCCCTGGTTTTCGATCGCGCCGCCAGCTTTGGCATGCGCCTCAACATTCCTTCCGGCAATGCGGTGCGTTTTGAGCCAGGCCAAACCCATCGGGTGACGCTGGTGGCTTTGGGGGGCAAGGGGTTGGTGCATGGCTTCAATCGGCTCACGGAGGGTACGGTACGCTCTGCTGCCCAGAAGCGGCTGGCTCTGGCCCGATTGCAGGAGTGGCTGGGTGAAGCAGCCCATCCGTAGGGGGAATATGCCCCCCTCAAGTGTGCAGCTTTGGGCAGCGGTGTCAAGGCTCAACCCCATCCCCGTCTCTGCTCAGATTCAGGACAGTAGGGCTATCCTATTTCTCCTCTAGGAGCTGACAGATGTCAGAGCGCGAGACTGTCTTGTGGATGTGGGTGCAAGGCTTGGGGCTAAATCTTTCTGGGTTGGCGCTGTTGGCAGCAGCAGGCGCCGCCTTTGGGCCTCTCAGTTGGACAGGTGCAACGGTGGCGGTGATGTTGAAGCTCATTGGGGATAGCCAACTGGTGCGGGGCTACTGGCTCTGGCAAAGCCAGCGGCAACAGAAGGGATCCCAGCCCGTCAGCTCAGCAGCGGCAGTGCTCCACAGTCAAGCTTGAGACATTGCCCGGCACTTGTCCGGTCTCCGACTCGAGAATGCCAACGCGACCACCCCTACTCCCTTCTGGCACTGGCAAGCCTCACTGTACAAGCCTTACTGTAAATGAGCCACGGTCACTCCAGTACCGCCGTCTTCGGGATCAGCGGCTGAAAAACGCTGAACGCGCGGGTGATTTTGGAGATAAGCCTGGACGCCGGCTTTCAGGCGCCCTGTGCCGTGGCCGTGGATGATCCAAACCGGGCCGGGAGGAGCTTGGGCAAAGTGCTGTTCCAGAATGGCCTCAGCATCAGCAACGGTTTTCCCCCTCAGATCGAGGGTGTTCTGGCTGGTGCGCAGGTTCAGGGGAGCGGTGGCTGCAGGGGAGGGAGGTGGGGCTTTGGGGCGTTGGCGTTGCTTAGCCTGGTGTTCATCAATGGGATCCAACTGCCCCCGTGGCACTGTGAATTTGAGGATGCCGCTGCGCACTACATATACATCTCCTTCGATGGCGATCACTTCCCCCGTCTGCCCCAAGCCTCTCAGCCGCACCCGATCTCCCACCTCTGGCACAAACTCCATATCCACGGGCGGCGGTGGGGGAGAGTAGCGCTGCTGGATTTGCGCCAGCTCGGCAGTAATGCGTTGGGGATCCTCTCCCTGCTGCAATCTGCGGATGGCGGCAGCCACTTCCTGACGGGCAGCAGCCAACAGGGCTTGCAGTTCTTGGTTTTGCTTGTGCTCCAGTTGAGCTTCTCGCTCGGCAATTTGGCGGCTGCGCTGCTGCATTTGTTGATGTAGGCTCTCCAGCTCTCGATGCAGGGATCCCACCTGGGCCGCCCGCTCTTCCAATTGAGCCCGCTGCGCTTCCAGGCCGGCAATGACCCTATCCACCTGGCTTTCCCCTTGCAGGTGCCGCTGGGCCCGCCGCAGAATCTCTGGATCCAACTGCAGCCGTTGGGCAATGGCCAAGGCGTTGGAGCGGCCTGGGATCCCCCACAAAAGGCGATAGGTGGGGGCCAGGGTGACCTCGTCGAACTCCACTGAGGCATTTTCAAAGCCGGGATGTTGGTATTTCAGGGCCTTTAGCTCGCCGTAGTGGGTGGTGGCCAGGGTGAGCAGTGCCCTTTCCGAGAGGTACTCCAATAGCCCAGCCGCCAGGGCAGCTCCTTCGGTGGGATCCGTGCCCGCCCCCACCTCATCCAACAGGACAAGGGCCGGCTCCGGAGCAGACTGCAGGGCCTGTACCATGCGGCTGATGCGGCGGATGTGCCCTGAAAAGGTGGAGAGATTTTGTTGCAGCGATTGTTCGTCCCCAATGTCGGCGTAAACCCCGTCGAACCAAGGCAGTTGGGGCGGATCTTGAGCCGGCAGGAAGATCCCCGCCTTGGCCATGAGCACCAGCAGGCCCAGGGTTTTCAGGGCAACGGTTTTGCCGCCGGTGTTGGGGCCGGTGATAACCACGACACGAATGGAGTCCGCGAGGGTGAAGTCGATGGGGACAACGGCAGAACCTTGACCCTCCGAAGGGGCGGCGGCGCGGGACTGCCAGAGCAGCAGAGGGTGCTTGGCCTGACGCAGGCGCAATCCTGCCGAGACAAACTGGGGACGATTGCCCTCCAGCCAGAGGCTGTAGCGACCCCGAGCCAGAGCCACATCCAACCCCACCATCACCCCCTGCAGATGCTCCAGATCGGTGGCCACAGCTGCCACCTGAGCCGAGAGCGCGGCCAAGATCCGCTCTTCCTCCGCCTGAATCTGAGCTTGGGTTTCTCGCCAGCGGTTGCCCAGTTCCACCACAGCGTAGGGCTCCACATAGAGGGTGGCTCCACTGGCAGAGTTGTCGTGCACAAGGCCGCGGATGAGATCCCGATGGGTGGCCTTCACCATCAGGACAAACCGTCCCTGCCGCTGGCCGATCAGGTTGTCCTGCAGCGCCTGGGGGTACTGGCTCATCAATTGTTGCAGCTGCTCCTGGATCTGGCTGCGCTGTTGCCGTTGCTGCTGGCGCAGATTGGCAAGGGTAGGGCTGGCGCTGTCCCGCACCTCGCCATGCTCCTCCAGGCAGCGGAAGATCTCCTGCTCCAGCTCCGGGTAGGTGCGCAGGTTGCTCACCCAGGCCTGCAGGTGGGGCAGATGGTCATGATCATCGATCAGACGACGAATGCGGCGGGCTGCCCCCAGAGTTGTAGCGATCTGCACCAGCTCTTCCCCGCTCAGGATCCCCCCCCGTTCAGCCCGTTCCAAAGCCGGCAGCAGGTTGTGGATCCCTGCCATAGAAAGTCCCCCGGCCTGTGTGCGATCGAGGCGGATCGCCTCTTCCGTCTGCTCAAGGTAGGCTTCGCTGTCGGCGCGGCTCTGCCAGGGATCCAGCTCCAAGCAGGCGCGGCGGCCCAAGGGTGTGGCCGCAAAGGTGGCCAAGTGCTGACAAAGGCGGGGCCACTCCAGCAATTCCAAGGTTTCTTGCCGTTCGCCTTGGCAGGCCGTAGGCCTTGGGGAGGGATCGGGCTTGGAGAAGACTGGCAGCGGGTGCAAGGTGGGGACGGTGGGCATTAACCATTCAGTGATGCAAGGAAGCCTGGAGACGCAGTTGCTTCATCTCTTGCAAAAACTGCTGTTGATACTTGAGGAAGGCCGTGTGCCACTCGCGGAAGCGACGCTCGCCATC
Organism: Thermostichus sp. MS-CIW-40; assembly: GCF_054058315.1. NCBI lineage: Bacteria > Bacillati > Cyanobacteriota > Cyanophyceae > Thermostichales > Thermostichaceae > Thermostichus > Thermostichus sp. MS-CIW-40. The sequence continues at coordinate 6,346 of NZ_JBSSAC010000005.1, read as the reverse complement.
CCGCACCAGCATCTGGCGGTACTGCTCTGAGTTGAGACGGGGCTGAGCAAAAGATGGGTTCATAGGGATCGGGGATGCTCTCTATATCTTATTGTGGCAGGCTCTGGGTCGGCTTCCACAGATGGCTTTTGGTGGGAGGGGCGTGCCGATGACGGTGCCGTTGCCTCACGCGCTGGCTCTGGTGATCTTTACCAGAAAAACTGGGTTCAAAGCCCCGCCCTACCGCTGCCCGGTTCGCCTTGGGTGTCCTGTGGAGGGTGGAAGTGAGCTGCATTCACGGCCAAACTGAACCTCACAAGCCTGCCATACTGAAGGAAGTTGCTGCACTCAAAACACTCAAGATCCGTGCGCAAACGAGTCACCCTCATTTTCCCCCGCCATTTGGTGAATGTGCCTCTCACCTATCGGTTGGCCAAAGACTTCGATGTGGCTGCCAATATCGTGCGCGCCAGGGTAGCCCCCAACGAAGTGGGTACTTTGGTGGTGGAGCTGTCGGGGGATATCGACCAGGTGGAAGCAGGATTGGAATGGGTACAGTCTTTGGGCATTGAGGTGACTGAACGGGCCAAGGAAATTCAGATTGACCCAGACTTGTGTGTGGATTGCGGATTGTGTACGGGAGTTTGCCCAACCGAGGCCCTGAAGATTTCTGCTCCCAGCTGGAAGCTGGAGTTCTCCCGCAACCGCTGCGTCATGTGCGAACAGTGCGTACTCACCTGCCCCGTTGGGGCGATCAGCACCAGTTTGTAGTCAGTTGGCCGAGTTACCGACTTCCTTCAGCCGACAAATCTCTTCACAATGCCGTTAACAATGCTGTTAGACTTGTTGGACACAGGTCAAATAGCTGCAGGACGCACTCGACATGGCTTCTACTCCATCGTTGATCGGGTTAACTTATGCCGGTTTGGCTGTTCTCTATTTGCTGGTGCTGCCTCTGTTGTCTCTGCTGTATGTGGACAAACGCTGGACTTCAGGCAGTGCTTGGGAAAAGGTGTTGATGTTTTTCTTGGTCTTGTTTTTCTTTCCCGGCATGGTGCTCTTGGCTCCCTTCATGACGTTTCGGCCCAAGCCTCGGTCGCTGTAAGGTCAGCCGTTTGTCGGTTCACTGAGCCATGCGCAGATTGGATGTTCTTGCTATAGGCTTAGCCCTGCTGTTGGGGGGAGGGATCCTCTACGGCCTGCTGCTTTGGGCGGGCTTGGATACGGGGGCCGCGCAGCAGATATCGAGCGTGGTGCTTCTATTGGCCTGCTTGGGGTGGACTTTTGGCTACCTGAAGCGGGTGCTGCGGGGGGAAATGACCCTGAAGGCTCAGTGGGCCAGCTTTGAGACCCAGCAACTTCAAGAGAAACTCCACTCGCTGTCTCCGGAAGAGTTGCAGGCCCTGCAAGCTGAATTGGAAAGTGAGAAAGAAGGGATCCCGGATTGGGTTGAGCAGGAGAAACATTGAGGCCATTGGACAGGCCGCACCCAGAAATGGGCTGTCGGCTGCTGGGGATCCAGGTTTAAGGGTATGGAGCGCCGGGCTTAAACCGCAACACTTGTATATCTGTATATCCGGTTACCATTTGCTTCCCCTAAGAATGCTACATTACGCCCCGCGCAAGATTCTGGCGTACGACGGATTATTAAGTGGTGCAAGCCTTTGCCTTTCCTTCTACTCGTATATCTCCATCCACTGTGAGAAAAACCATACTGCTAGCTCAGGGCCAGCCCTTGCAATCTCATCTCTGGCAGTTGGGGCTGGAGTCTCAGGGGCACTCTGTGGTGCTGGTTTCCCCGCGTGAAGATCTGCTGGAGGTGGCAGCAAGTCAGCCTCTGGATTTGGATCTGATGGTGGTGGACATGACGACGGGGCTGTTTAACCCCTATGCCTTTTGTCGAGAGTGTCAAAGCAAGCTGCCCAACATCCCTGTTATCCTGACTCATCACCCCCGTCGCCACATCGAGCCTGCAGAGCGGCGCTGGGCAATTTATCAGGGGGCAGCAGATGTGATCCCCGGCTTGGCAGAGGCCGGCGACCTTCTCCACTCCCTCGAACGGATTTACGAGGCTGCCAGGTGGTTTTTGCCTATTGACACGGAGGCGCTCCACAGGGCTCTGAAGCAAGCGGGCTTATGGCCGGCGGAGGTCAGCCGTACATCTTCTTCCACCCCTCCCCCGCAGCCGAGCGCCCACTCTCCCACCGCCCCTCCACAACCCATCACCGCGGAAGGGGATCCAGGGCAAAAAGACTTGACCCCGCAGGTGAAGTACCGACTGATGTACCGGGGTCGCCCTGTCGATTGAGGTACTCGTTCCAACCTGCCGTCACTCGTTTTTCCTCGTAGCTTCTCGTAGCTTCTTGCCCTGCCAGGGTTGAGCTGCCGATTGGCAACGAGCAGGATGCAATCGCTGCAGCCTCGGGCAGCAGTGTATGGCTTCGCCATGCAAGCTACCCGTCTTGTTCAGCGTCAATGTATCAGCGAAGTCTGCTGGCAGAAATTGTGGAATGGATCACCTGGCCAGCAGAGGGGCCTGCAGAACTGATAGAGTTTTGGCACCTCTGCCTTCCCATTGCCCATGACCAAGCCCAAAGCCGGGATCCTCTACAACGACGCCAAACCCGCCGCCAAACGCAGCAGCGAAACCCTAGCCCGCTGGTTTCAGGAGCAGGGCTGGGAAGTCTGTGTGGCCCCCAACTGGGGCGGTATCCTCGGTTATGCCAAGCCCGACAGCCCCATCTGCCTGACCAGAGTAGATAGCCTGGCCCCGGCTGGATTTGATCAAACCATGAAGTTTGCAGTGGTGTTGGGGGGAGATGGCACCGTCTTGGCAGCAGCGCGGCAACTGGCCCCCAAAGGGATCCCCTTGTTGGCGGTGAACACGGGCCATCTGGGCTTTCTGACGGAGACCTACCTTCCTCACCTAGAAGAGGCAGCCAGTGCCGCCATTGCCGGGGAATACACCCTGGATCGCCGCAGCATGTTGCTGGTGCAAGCCTACCGAGGGCAAGAATTGCGCTGGGAGGTCTTGAGCTTAAACGAGATGGTGTTGCACCGCGAGCCTTTGACCAGCATGTGCCACTTCGAGATCACCATCGGGGATCACTCACCTCTGGATGTGGCTGCCGACGGAGTCATCTTGGCTACTCCCACCGGCTCGACGGCCTATGCCCTCTCGGCGGGTGGGCCGGTGATCACACCGGGGGTGCCGGTTTTGCAGCTGATTCCCATCTGCCCCCATTCCATGGCGTCGCGGGCCTTGGTCTTCCCCGATTCGGAGGAGGTATGGATTAGCCCCGTTACCCCTCAGCCACTGGTTTTGGTGGTAGATGGAAATGCCGGCTGCTACATCATGCCGGAAGACCAGATTCGGGTGGTACGTGCCCCCTATTGGACAGATTTGATGCGCCTGCGCCGACCGGAATTTTTCCGGGTTATGCGAGAGAAGTTGGGGTGGGGACTGCCCCACGCTTCCAAGCCCACGTCGGTGGAGTTGCCTTAACTTTGCCGAGGCAGGACAAGCCATAGCTGCAAAATGGCCAATGCCCTTAACAACTCCACCCCTCTGTCGCTATGATGGTTAGGCTCGGAAGCGGATGTGGCGGAATTGGTATACGCGCACGTTTGAGGGGCGTGTGGCTTTGCCTTGCGAGTTCGAGTCTCGCCATCCGCATTACGCAATTAGTACGCGTTATTCATTAGTCCCTCTCCCAGAGAGGGAGAGGGGAAGCTGGCTTCGGCCTTTGCCACTATTCCCGAACGGCACCCTGCAGGCGTGCGCCCCAGGTGCGAGCAAAGCGCAGGTCAGCCCCAACCAGGTTGGCGTCGCGTAGATCGGCCCCCCGCAAGTCGGCGCCGTACAGGGATGCAGAAGAGAGATCGGCCCCCCGCAGGTTGGCACCCCGCAAGTCTGCTCCCTCCAGGTAAGCGCCACTCAGGTTGGCTCCGCTCAATTGAGCCCGTCGCAAATTGGCCCCCACCAGGTAAGACTGGCTGAGATCGGCGCCCGTCAAGATGGTGCGCTCCAAATTGGCCTCAATCAGATCGGAGCCGCTGAAATTGGCTTCCGCCAGATCCAAGTTGCTCAGCTCAATGGATCCCAGGCGGCAGTTGGGACAGGTGCGGGAAGCCATGAGGTAGCGCATAAAACAAGAGTTGTAGGTTGTGGCTGCGGCAGAGGAAGCCAAGGCTGCCGTGGCCAGTAGTGCCCAAATGGCGGGAACTTTGAGATTGAGGTTCATGGTTACCAAGCCTCACAATTTTGAAGGTTTACGTGAAGGGACACAGCAGAGGGGGATGGTTCTGCGCTGGTCACATGATAGTGGCATCTTCTGGCTTCGGCCACTCCGCAGGTCTGTCTGGCCCACCTGATAGCAAGCTCTCTCAGGGCGGGATGACGTTTGGAGTCCTATCGTCCCGAAGCTGCCGGGCCTTTGCCAACACTGGGAAGGGGTGGATCTTTGAGCAGCGGCTGCACCCAATGCCAAGACAGTTGCCCCAACCCCACCAAAACCCCGAGTATTGCCGAGGAAGTCAGGACGCGATCCCAGCGGATTTCCCGCCAGCCGGCAGGGCTGGTTGTTGGCCTTCTTGGGTTGAGTTTCTCGGCAACAGGAAGCGGGCGATGGCGCAAAAAGTGCCCACAGCGACGACAGCGATAATCGGAGTTGGAGTTGAGCCAGTAGCAAGCTGGGCAGCGAAGCATGGGAAGGCCAGGGATCCCCTAGTGAAATGATCCCATTTTGAGGGGGGCGAGCAGTTGCCGTGAGCTATTATGAGAACCCCATTAAGGATCCCTCCAGTTGGCTTGAGAGGGATCCACTTTGCCTACACTCCCCTGGATTGTGGGCGGGGTTTGGGGCATCTTTGAGGAAGTAGCCTGTGCGCTGCGGCAGCCGGGATCCCTGTCGGTTGGAGAGAATCAGCCCTACAGAATCAGTAAGCATTGATCAGCAGCCCTGTGCCGGCCCTATGCAGATCTACTTAGAAAACATCTGTAAGCGCTATGGCCGCCGTGAGGTGGTGAGCGACGTTAGCCTGAACATTCAGCAGGGGGAAATCGTGGGGCTCCTGGGCCCCAATGGGGCGGGGAAAACCACCACGTTCTACATCATGACTGGCCTGATCCAGCCCAACCGCGGCCATGTCTGGTTGGATGACCAAGACATCACCCACCTGCCCATGCATCGCCGGGCCCAATTGGGGATCGGCTACCTGGCCCAGGAGCCGAGTATTTTTCGTCGCCTCAGCATCCAAGACAACCTGCTGCTGATCATGGAGCAAACGGGGGTGCCTCGCCGCCTCTGGCAGCAGCGGCTCAACCAACTGCTGGAGGAGTTTCGCATCGCCCACGTGGCCCACAGCCTGGGCCTGCAGGTATCGGGGGGGGAGCGTCGCCGAGCGGAGATCGCCCGTGCCTTGGCCGCTGGGATCCACGGGCCGAAATTTCTGCTGCTGGATGAGCCCTTTGCGGGGGTGGATCCCATCGCGGTGGCGGATATTCAGGAGGTGGTGGCCAAGCTCAAGCAACGGGGCATCGGTGTTTTGATTACTGACCACAACGTGCGGGAGACGCTGGAGATCACCGACCGGGCCTATATCCTCAACGACGGGGCCATTTTGGCCAAGGGCACGGCGGCGGAGCTGGCAGCGGATCCCTTGGTGCGCAAGTATTACCTAGGAGAGAAGTTCCGCCTCTAGCGCCAAGAGTACAGAGCCCGCAGACGTTGGCTTTTCTTGTGTTGGTGGGTCTGCATACGGGCCAGCAGCTCATCGAGGAGGGCGACCGCCTCCAGCAAATACTGGCCCTTGTTGAGCATCACGCATTCGGCGCAGGCGGACATCACTGCATCAGAAAGCTCGGCTCGTGAGGGCAAACCCTCCTTGGTCAGTTGATCCAGCACCTGGGTAGCCCAAACCACCGGCACGCGGGCTGCCTCACAAATCCACAGGAGTTCCTCTTGGATCTCGCCTAAGCGCAGCCAACCCATTTCCACAGCCAGGTCGCCACGGGCAATCATCACCCCCAGGGGCCGGCAGCCGGCAACGGTCGCGATCAAGGCCGGCAGATTTTTTACCGCCCGCTGCGTTTCCATCTTGAGGATCAAGCCCAAATCGGGGCGAGCCTGCCGCCGCTCCAGCTCAGAAACCAGCAACTGCAAGTCCGCGGGCTGCTGGACGAAGGAATAGCCCACCAAGTCGGCATGCCGCACCACAAAGTCCAGGTCTTGGCAGTCTTTGTCGGTAAGGGAACGGATCTGGAGCTGACTGTCAGCTAGAAATCGCAGGAGCCCCGCACTGTACCCGTAGGGTCAGTGCCGGGAGGAATGCGCTTTGATGAAGTACAATGAACTTATGAGCCAAG